>DAOQTN010000308.1:0-4096 GCA_035340555.1 Anaerolineaceae bacterium
CCGCGGCCCAGTGGCTGGAGACAGAGGGAATCACTTTTGCGGATTTTAACTGCAATGAAGTGCTGTCCACGCAAAATGAGAACACCTTTGTCGCGGCCGCGCAGAATACCGCCACCCTTAACAACATCACCAATCTGGTGAATGATCCGGGGCATGACCCTTCAAATGAAATCAACGGCGTTGAAGTTGTCTGTGTGCGTAACGGCCTGCGGCGCTATTTGGAGGTTTATACCGTCATCACCTCGGAACAGGAAGGCTCCTTTGCTCACCTGTTTAATAATGGCCCTATTACCAACACCGTGACGGCCGTGGCACGCGTCATTCCCCACACCCCGCCCGCCTACGGTGGATCGATTGTCGCTCTGGGGGCCTGCACCTGCACCGACACTGGCATTATCATTGGTGGTAATGCCACATTGACGGTCACGGATGGGGGCATGTGGGCCAACCGGGATATTGGTGTCAACGGCAGTTATGATGTCCGGGTGCAAGATTCCAATGGTAATGTCATGCCTGGTTCGGTGAACTGCCTGGATGACTGTAATATTGTAAATGATCCCAATTTCAAACCGGATGCGGTTGACCTTTGCGTCGGTGATCCCCGTTATAATTGTCCGGATCTGATCATCGGCAAGCTGGACCTGCCCGAACCAACCTGTGGGACCTATCGCGGCGCGTTCTCCCTGACCACCTGTAAGGATGGCATCTGCCAGCCTGGGCGATATACCGGCGGCCAGGTTAACCAAGAACACCTGAGCCTGATGCCGGGGTTGTACTGCATTACCGGGGATCTGAACATTAATTCCAAGGCCGTCTTTGAGAGCATTCCCGACGCGAGCGGGCATAATGGCGTGACAATTTTTGTCAAAGGCCCCTCCGGGAAGATCACCATTCAGGGTGGCGATGTGGATCTCAGTGCTGCCCTGACACCTGAACAGGTGACCAATGGCGCGATCCAAGGCGTGTTGATCTTCTATCAAAATGGCCACGGTGATGATAAGTACGCCATTCGCATTACCGGTAATGGGTCCGGAAATTACACGGGCATGATCTATTCTCCGGACAACGGCCTGTATGTCAGTGGCACTTCTGCCGGCACTTTTACCGGTCAGATCATCGTGCGCTGGTTCGAGGCCAAAGGTACCGAAGATATGCAGGTCACTTTTGCCGATTACACCAACCTGGCCACACCGACCATGCTGCAGTTGAACAAGTAACCAACTTTCCGGTTATCTCAATCTTGAGAAATATTGGGCGGAGTCACAGCGTCTGGCCGTGACTCCGCCCTTTTTTATCCTCAGGCCTCGTTCACCCTTTGGAGAGACCATGAATACAAAACGCTTCTGCCAAGTGCTGTTGACAACCGTGCTGCTGGTCCTGTTGGCGGCACAATTCGCCCCGCCGCCGGTGGCGCGGGCCCAAAACCAGCCGC
Source organism: Anaerolineaceae bacterium (assembly GCA_035340555.1). Taxonomy (GTDB): domain Bacteria; phylum Chloroflexota; class Anaerolineae; order Anaerolineales; family Anaerolineaceae; genus JAGOFZ01. Next base: position 1,433 of record DAOQTN010000308.1, read on the forward strand.
TGCCGGTCGAGCTGGCCCCCGGCTACGTTGTCGTTGATCATACCACCACCAACCTGGATCTGATCCCGCCCGAATGGATCGCCGCAGCCCAGGATTTGGCCCTGCATTACGCGCATACCTCCCATGGCAGCCAGATTGTTTCCGGACTGACTGCCCTGGCCGCGGTCCATCCCGAATATGCATTCACCATTGACTATGCTGGCCAGGATCCGCCCACCACAGTGCCGGTCATTCCACCGCTGTGGATTTATGATGGCAATCCGCCGGAAACTTATATTGAGCCCGGGGACTACTGGGAAAGTGACGCCGGGATCACCCGCACCCAAGCGGTGGTGGAGACCGGTTTTTTTGACTACTCCATGTGGTCTTGGTGCGGCCAAGCCGGGTATTACAATACCACCCAAATCCAGACCTATTTGGACGTGCTGGCGGATCTGGAGGCGGATCATCCTGGTACCCGGTTCATCCTGATGACTGGTCACACGGACGGCTCCATTGGGGGCACGTTGGATGCCAACAACGACTTGATTCGTCAATATGCCCAAACCGAGGGCATGATTTTGTTCGATTTCAATGATATTGAGCGGTATCGTCCGGATGGGGCTGGCCCTTATGACAACAATTCGGATGGCACCTGTGAATGGTGCGCCCAGTGGTGCGATAGCCATCCGGAGGACTGCGAATATCTGCCGGTGGGAGATTGTGCCCACACGGAGGGCAATGACGCGGAACTTTTCTGTGCCCTCAAGGCCAATGCTTTCTGGTGGTTGATGGCCCGACTGGCCGGGTGGCCGGGGCCGGGACCGTTGACTTACACCTACTTCCCGGCCATCCTGCGCTGAATTTTGATTTCAATCCATATCGATCCGCAGCAAACCCAAACTAAATACCGGGAGGTTGTCTTTCCTCCCGGTATTTGATTCGGATTTGATTGCAGCGCTGTCGCGTCGTTTTGGATTTTTGAGCCGGCCGATTGCGGCCGGTTTGGGTTTCAGGCTATTGGATTTCCGGCAGCATGGGCAGGCTGGGGGTTGGCCCCATACGCAGATCGCTTTCATGGGCCAGTTCAATGATCTCATGCATGACCCGGTCGGCAACTTTGCGGACGTGCGCCCGGTCATCCACATCGCCGTTAAACTGCAGGGGCTTGCCCACCGTCACCTGGTAGGGCCCGCGCAGATACCAGCGCCCATAGGAGACCTGACCGCGCACCGTGGATTTAATGGTCCGGTTCAACTGCCAGTTCAGGCTGATACCCACCGGGATCACAGGGGCCCCGCTCAGCAGGGCAATCCGGGCGACACCAGTCCGGGCCGGGTGGAATCCCCCCTCGGCTGGGCTTAAGGCGCCTTCCGGAAAGATGATCACAGTTCGGCCTTCACGGAGGCGTTCCACTGCGGCTTCAATGGCGGCCGGTCCGTTGCCCGCCTGGACGGGGATGTGACCTGAGCGGCGTAGATATTCACCCAAAATCGGCACCTGAAACAACAGATCATTAATCAAGATAAAGGATTGATGGCGCAGCATGCCGGCGACAAAGAAGGGATCAGTGGTGCTGGGATGGTTGGCGGCGATGATTTTGGGGCCACGCGGCAGATCTGTGTGTCGTTTGATATTCATGCGCAGCATCGTATCACTGTAAGCAATGACCAGTGGCTTTGAAAACCAGTACATCAGTTTGTTAATCAGCATCGCTTGTATCCTTATCAATTAATTGGGCAGCAGTGGAGGGTGATGATGGCTAGAGTTTATCGGAATGATCGCTGGAGTGTATCGTCTGTGAGGTATATTGACCGGGCATGCCGGGTCATATTTTAATTTGCGGGTCATTATGACTGCAGTTGATACTAAAAACCCATCCGGCACTGGATCGATACGCACTTTTCCCCGAATTTACCCCAATTTTGAACCGACTTTCAATTTTGATAGGTCAAACGGCTGCCAGCTGCACCCATTCAAGTCATGCGGCGTGTGTACCCAGAAATGTTAGCTACCCAATAATGGTGGGTACCAAATCTTGCGGCGTGCACGACCTCGGTACGGTTGGGCCTACGGTGGGTACCCAATAATGGCGGGTACCTAATAATCATGCGGTGCGGGTAAAAAACGCTCCCCTGCGGTCCCAGAATGGAGCCGGTTTGGGGCGGTTGATAAACTTCACGGCGATAATTATCGCGGCGCAAAGTCCTGATTTGGACGCCGCTACAGCCCCAATCCCCCCCAGGATCCTGTGAAATACAACCGCACGACATCGATCACCAGGGTCTGCAGCAGGGCAATGGTCAGCCCACCAGCCAGGGCAGGCCAGACGTCACGCCAGGTCGCCGCCAGCCCGTCTTTTTTCAGGAAAATGACCAGCAGCAGACTGTAGCACAATGTCAGCAGCAGCAGCACACTGACCGCGCTCAGCAGGGCCAGCGGGTACAGCAGCAGCGGGTTTTCGGTCAAAATGGCCAGATTGAGCAGGGCCGCCAGCCCCAGCAGGAGGGTAAATGCGCTCCAGTTGGGGATGGCCGGACGGTCATCGAATGTTGTGAAAAACGTCTGGTGCATGATGGGCAGCAGAATCAAGGCCATGCCCAACCCCAATCCGGTGCCGGTGGCCAGACGCAGCCAGTTCTGCATGGTGCGGATGGAATCGTTTTCCGGCTCCAGGCTGATTGC
>DAOQTN010000309.1:0-4089 GCA_035340555.1 Anaerolineaceae bacterium
AATCTCCCATTCGGCTGCCGGATCGACATCAATCCAGGTGTCGGCCGGGGCGCTCAGGTTGAAGATCCGGGCTGGGTTGGTGTAACAGCGCTGGACGATATCCTCCAGGCTCAGCCGGCCGGCCTTGACCGCGCTCAACAGCAGCGGCAGGGCGGTTTCCAGTCCGGGAAACCCGGGGGGTGGGTTGTCGCTGTCTTTTTCGGCCAGGGTATGCGGCGCGTGATCCGTGGCGAAGCAGTCGATGACCTCCAGGTTGTCCCAAAGCGCCTGCTGGTCGGCGCTCGTGGCCAGCCGGGGGCGCACTTCCCCGCGCCGTGCCCCAATCCCGGGCAGATCGGCCTCGGATAAAAACAAATGATGCGGCGCCACCTCGCAGCTCACCGGCCAGCCGCTGTCCTTGGCCTTGCGGATCAGCAGAATTTCCTCCCGGTGGGCGACATGGCACAGGTGAATGGGGCGCTGGTACAGTCCGGCGAAGGCGATTGCGGCGGCCAGCGTGCGGCCCTCGGCATGGATCGCAAGCGGGGCATCCTTGGGCCAGAGTTGAAAATGCGCCCCCCAGAGGGTCATGTCATCCAGCTTCAATGGCCCGTAGGTTTGATCCAGGTACAGCTTCAGTCCGGCAGCATGGGGTGCCAGCCGGGCAGCCCCGGCGGCATTATCCGGCCCCGCACCCAGATATTGCGCATAGTCGCAGCGGGCTTTTTGGGCGCCTTCAAGCGCCAGGTGCAGGGTTGATTCGTTGGTCACCGGCGGCCGGGTGTTTGGCATGGCCAGGATGGTGGTGAACCCTCCCGCCAGCGCCGCGGCGGTGCAGCTTTCCCAGTCCTCCTTGTGGGTGGCACCGGGTTCGCGCACGTGCACGTGCGGGTCAATCAAACCGGGCAGGCGAATGATCATTTGGACCTCCTCCGGCAGCAGGCAAAAAAAAGAGAGCCAATAATGGCTCTCCGAATGGATGAATGATGATCTAGCCCTGGCAACAGGGTGGGCTTTATTTTGTTGAGTGCTCCCAGTGCGTGCATCGGGTTGATTCTATGCAAATTGGCCATTCTGTCAAGAGTTTTGCCCAATTGTTTGGACAATCCCGTCATCAGGCCTCGTCTTCTTTGGGTGTCCGGGGCTGGTGGATGGGCAGGGCGACAAAGAAAATGCTGCCCGGGCAGATATCCTCATCGTGCCCGGCTGATTCCACCCAGATTTGCCCATGATGGGCATGGACAATGCCGCGCGCAATGGTCAATCCCAGCCCTGGTCCGCCGCCTTTATATTTCGTTTTGCTGCTGGAATGCAGGGAAACTTCCCCGGTCTGGAAGAAACTGGCAAAAATCAACTCCCGCACTTTGGGATCAATTCCGATGCCGTTGTCGGCCACGCTGACCAGAACACCCTCGGTCAGGCCGTATTCCCCCGGCTCCAGGATCCGCCCGCTGATGGTGATCGTCCCACCATCCGGGGTGTATTTGATGGCATTGCTCATCAGATGGAAAAATACCTTGCGCAGGGTCTCATTGTCTGCTTCAATCACCGGTAGCGAGCTCAGGTCGTTGAGGGTGACCGTGAGTTTGCGTTCAATGACAGCACTGCTGAAACGCTGCATCTCACTCCGGACAATATAGCCCAAAGGCAGCTGTTCAAGACTCAACTGCATCAACCGGCTGTCCATTTTGGCCAGGTCGATCATGCTGTTGACAATTTCATACATCCGTTGGGCCCCGGAAAGGATGCCGTCCATCATCTGTTGTACGGATTCATCGCTTTTGATCGCGGGATGGGTGCTTAAAATCTGGCTGTAGCCGCGCAGCACCGTAATCGGGGTGCGCAGTTCATGCGAGGCGATGCTGATGAAATCGCTCTTGGTGCGGTCCATTTGCTCGAGCACCTTGTAGGCACTCTCGAGTTCCTCGGTTCTGGCACGCACCCGTTCCTCCAGCTGCTGGTTGAAACGGGCCATGCTTTCATAAAGGCTGGCATTTTCCAGGGCCAGGGCAGCCTGGTTGGCAAAGGCCGCCAGCCGCTGGGCCATTTTGGGGGTGAAGAAATTGGGCTGCTGTTTATTGAGGGAGAAAAATCCGATGATGCCTTTTTTGGAAACAATGGGCGCCCCCATCCAGGAGCGGTAGTTGACCGAGCGGGCGGTTTTGACCCAGTGGGGATCGCTGTTGGTATCTGGAATGACCAGCGGCTGCCCGCTGTCCCGCATCTCCCGGAAGGTTTCTTTGCTTTCCAGCGAAAATTCCGGGGCAGGCCGGTTTTTCTCTTCCTCGGTCTGAAATACATAGCCGCGCCCGCGGGCCACCCGCACCGTATCCCCATCCACCAGCATCAGGCTGCCGGCATCGTAATCCACAACCCGTTGAATTTGCTCCAACAATTGATCCAGTACCTGTTCGAATTCAAGGGTCGAGGACACCAGGATGCCGGCCTGCCGCAGGGATTCAGCCAGCTCGCGCTGTTCACGCTCGGCTTCAAACAGCAGGGCATTTTCAATCGATTCCCCGGCCTGTGCCGCCAGGGCGGTCAGCAAATCCACATCGTGCTGGGTGAAGGGGTCCTCCCCCAGCTGCCGCACGGCGGTGACGGTTCCGCTGACCTCTTGGTTGACCATGATCGGGGCCACAATGACTGCTCCCGTGCCGCCCTGGACGCGCCGCTGCCGGGAAGACTCCGGCTCAATGCCATCATAGGCATGCAGGGACAAAACCGGCTGGCCGCTGCGATATACGATACCGCTGATGCCGTTGACCAGGGTCTCATAGTCATTGTTTTCAACAATCTCGCCGTCACTGACCTCCAGCGTCACCCGCCGCTCGCCGTGGTTGACCAGGGCGATGAAGGTCTGGTTCGCGGCCACCAGCCGCGAAAAATGGCGGGTCAGTTTCTGGCAGATATCGACGATCTCGTTGGCTCCCACAATGGAGCGGATGGCGTCAAACAGCCCCTCGGTTTCCTTCAACCGGCGGTTTGAGACGGCCACAGCCTGTTCCAGCTGTTCCTTGGCCTGGGCCAGTTCGGCTGCGTGCAGACGGGCTTCGGCCCACAATCGATCCATCTGATTCTGGACTTCATGCTGCTGATCTTCCAGGCCGATGCGGAAAATGGTGCTGCTGAACAGGTCGCGCAGCCGGGGGTAGATTTCCCAATCAATGGGCCCGACCCGCACGGCCATGTACCCCAGCTGACGCTCCCCAACCGCCAGCGGCATGATCACGAACGTTGACCGCTCCCGCGGTGGATAGACCGCAGCCGGGAGAAGCTGGGTGACCGGATGGCTTTCAGCATCCGGGACCCGGGTGCTGCGGCCGTGCTCGAATTTCAGCACCACCCGGGCGGTAACCGGAATCTGACCCGGGTCTGCCGGATCGTAAAGTGCCAGATAAAGCTCCTCCACACCCATTTGGGGCAGGTGCCCGCTCATCGTCTCAGCCACGGCTTCAAGATCGAGTGCCGTGGCCAGACGGTAGGTCATTTGCTGCAGGAGCTGATCCAGCCGGTCCACGCGGGCGCGCCGCTGACTCTGCAGACGCAGGGAGGTTTCATTAATAAGGAGCCTGGCTTGCTGCAGCAGGTTTTCCGCCCGCAGTACAATCTGGGCATCGCTCAGATAGGGGCGGATGAAATTGCGCAGCGCCGAGACAACTTCATGCCAGATCATGGGGTCGTGCCGCATGACCTGCAGCTGTTGCAGGGCGGAGGCAAAGGCTGTCAGGAAACGGTGGTTTTTCTCGCTTTCCAGATCGCCAAGCAGTGCGTTCCAGGCCTCCGTGAGCGGCGAGCGCATGTCGAACCGGCGCGCATCGGCGCCCCAGACGGTATCATCGTCCGTCCGTTCGCCGGCGGCGGCTGTCAGGCGGTCGACCGCCTGGGCGGTCAGGGCCTTGAGAATCTGGACCGACCCCGCTGTTCCCGGAACGGCCTGGGCGGTGGCCTGCCGCATGCCTTCCCCCACGCAGCCGCAGGAGCGCCGCACCACCAGGCGGGTCGGCACCAAAATTTGGGCGGGTAGACTTTCGCCATGGATGCGCCGCAGTGCTGAAATCAGGCTCTGCTGCCCGCTGGCAAAAAAGGTCTGCCGCACGGTGGTCAGCG
>DAOQTN010000310.1:0-4088 GCA_035340555.1 Anaerolineaceae bacterium
GGGGAATGGAAGCGGTGGGGAATATGGTATGATGGGGGACATGCTGAGACTCGAGAAGATTATCAAGACGTATGATGGCAAGCCGCTGCTGGGCGGGGTCTCGTTTGAGGTGGGGTCAGGCGAGACGGTATGTCTGTTAGGCGCTTCGGGGAGTGGGAAGAGTACGCTGCTGCGGATTATTGCGGGGTTGGAATCAGCCGAGAGCGGGCGCGTTTTTTGGGCTGGGCAGGATTTGAGCCGGGTGCCCGTCCATGAACGCGGGTTTGGGCTGATGTTCCAGGATTATGCGCTGTTTCCGCACCGTAATGTGGCCGATAATGTGGCCTTTGGGCTGCGGATGCAGGGTCTGGCGCGGGCAGAGATTGCGGAGCGCGTGACGGCTGCGCTGGCACAGGTCAATATGCGCGGATTTGAGCGGCGGCGGGTGACGGATCTTTCAGGGGGCGAACAGCAGCGCGTGGCGCTGGCGCGGGCGTTGGCGCCGCGGCCGCGGCTGTTGATGCTGGATGAGCCGCTGGGTGCGCTGGACCGGGCGCTACGCGAGCAGTTACTGTGTGAACTGCGGCGGGTGCTGCAGGCGGCGCAGATTCCGGCAATTTATGTGACGCACGATCAAGAAGAGGCCTATGCGCTGGCTGACCGGCTGATTCTCTTACACGATGGGCAGATTGCGCAAATGGGCGCACCGGCGGCGGTCTATGCGCATCCGGCTTCAGCCTGGGTGGCGGGTTTTCTGGGGCAAAATAATGTGATCCCCGGTACAATCCGGCAGGGTGAGCCAATGCACGTTGATACACCTCTGGGACTGCTGCAACCGATCAATGAGGGGCGGCACTACGCCGATGGTCAGGCAGTTCAGGTGCTGCTGCGGGCAGAAAGCGCCCGGCTGGGGCCCGGGGCAGAGGGGGTGAACACGCTGCGAGGCACGGTAACCGACAGGGTTTTTCAAGGGGAGCGGGTGCGGCTGAGTGTGCTGTGCGGTGAAAAGCAATTGACCTTCAGCTTTGACCCGGTCAAGACGCTGCCAGAAACTGGCGAGGCGATTACGCTACACATCAAACCGGAGGGGTTGTTGATTTTAGGCTAGGCCAAGAAGATTACGGGCAAGGTGGGCACAGACTATGGACGAAGCGGTTGTGGTAAAGAAGTTAAATTTAGAGGGCGAAGAAACCTGGCAGTATGAGGGGCGGATTGTGCAGCAGCGGCAGAACGGCGTGCTACTGGAGGCTTTTTTCAACCGCCCTGACCTGCCGTTTCACGGGATTGTGTTTGCGGAGGGCGACCGATTTCTGGAAGCGTACTGGTCAGACCGCTGGTATAACATCTTTGAGATCCACAGCCGGGTGGATGACACAATCAAGGGATGGTACTGCAATGTGAGCCAACCGGCGCAAATCAAACCGGGCGTGATCGGGTTTGTGGACCTGGCGCTGGATCTGCTGGTCTATCCAGATGGGCGTTGGCTGATATTAGATGAAGACGAGTTCCGGGCGATGGGGTTGGATGCTGCGGTGAGCGAGCGGGCAGTTGGCGCGCTGAATGAACTACAAGCGGTTTTTGCGGCGCATGAGGTATTTTCGGTGCAGGCGTTTTTTGAAACGGCATGAAAGGTTTGGTTAAATGCAAAAGAGCAGAGGCAAAAACCTCTGCTCTTTTATGAGAAGATTCAACAGGCGTTACTGGGTTGGGACGGCCCAGATGGCGTGGTGAAGCCAATCAATGACTGACTGATCCCACCGATAGATATCCATTTGACGATTCAGTGTGGGAATAAAAACCCAGTCCAAATCCAGAAGATTTTCCGGCATATTATAGAAAGAAATCTGCTCTGATGTGATGCTTGGCTGCAAACAGAATAAGGTATTTACCTGAGCTGGGGTCAGATCAGTTAAAACGGAACCCACTAATGCGTTATAAATATCTGGAAGTTGGGCGATAATGGACGGATCTTTTAAGCGGTCTAATACGGCCTGGAGAATCAAGGTTTGATTATCAATACGGGTAAAGTCAGAGTATTTTTTCCGAATGCGGGCCAACTCCAAGGCCTGCTCGCCGTTCAGGTGGTGTATCCCAGCCGAATAATAAACATTGGGGCGATCATCCACATAGGTTGGCAAGTTAACATCGACACCACCAATAGCATCAACAAAGTTTACGAAGGCCTGGAAGTTGACAATGAGATAATGGTCGGGCCGAATGCCAAAACTATAGTATAGCGTTTCGGCTAAAGCGCCTGCGCCATAACCACTGCCCTCGTAGAAATCCATTCCCGCCGCCCCAAAGAAGTAAGTTTGGTTGAGCAGCAACGGGCCCTGAACCTTAAGGCGATCTGGTGGAGTAACTAAAAGAGCACGAGGGATAGAGACAACATTGATTTGGGGTTTGGTAAAGTCAATGCGGACTATTCGGATTACATCCGCCAAACCGTAGAGGTATTCTGGGCTAGTATGATCGATGCCAACCGCCATGACGACCCATTCCGTATCAGTACCGCACAGGGGGACAGCGGTGGGCAAAGGTGTTTCTTTACCAACAGGAAGTGAAGGAACCTCAGGTTGCTCGGCACCTGGATGTAAAAAACTCCCCTCGGCAGGTAGTGTAGTCGAACGCGTCACAGGGGGCGTGTACTGCACCGGAGGGAGATCGAGCGATTCCGCCGAAAATATTGTGGTAACAGGTTTATACCAAAGGATGTAAACAGCAAAAATGAGGGCGGCTGCGAATAAAAAGAGGAGCAATAAACTACGGATTTTTGAGGCGTTCATGAATCCTGCGCAAAGGTCAATTTGGAGTTATTAATGATGGTTAATAGATTCACTTAATTTTTACGGGCTCGGATGAGTGCAAGGTAATGGCTATTAAAAAGAAGAAGCGATTCTAAAAATAGACCCAATCCCCAAGAAAGCGGCACTATCCGCCGGGCAATGGGAGGGACAAGTGTTAATTCCAAGATGGCATTTTGCCAACTTTATCGTTCCAGCGATTCCAGAAGTGGAGTAAGCCGTTCAAGAAACCCAGCCCATAACTGATATGAAGAATGGCAAAAGTGAGTGGCAGGACTGTAATGTGACGCCAACCCTTTCTTGCAGCAGTGATCAGCGATGCGGCTAAATTGGCTAACAGGTAACCACCACCCACGAAAAGAAGCGTAATCCATCCGCCTGTAGTCAGTAGCGTTAGAATAACACTGGACATCAACGCGACCACAAATAGCGGCGGAATGAACTGACGCAGGCTCATTTGCCGGGGGTGTTTTTGAAGTACACGGATCTTATAGAATCCATATTGGAAATATTGTTTCCATAACTTTGACAAGGAGCCGCGGCTGTAATATTTGGATCGCACATTATCCGCCAGCAATATTTTTCCCCCAATCTCGCGAATTCGATAATTATACTCATCATCTTGATTACGAACTAATTCTTCATCATACAAGCCAACTCTTTCTATAATACTTCGAGTATAGGCAGGGAATGGAACCGTATCAGCCAATATTGTTCTACCTGACAACGTCCTGAATGCAGAATTTCCTACACCAAATTGAGAGCTCATTGCGATAGCAATTGTTTCAGATATTGGTGTTTCACCTATTGTCTGCATTGGTCCACCAACACCATCTATCTCAGCATTCAATAAATGGTAAACGCAATTGCTTACATAATCTGGAGCAATTATACAATGTCCATCTACTCTAATAACAATATCACCCTTTGCCATACGTAATGCAGCATTCATTCCTGTAGGGACAATTTTGCCAGGATTGTCTATTAGATGAATATTCATTTGCTGTCTCTGGTATTCACCGATAATCATTCGAGTGCTATCAGTTGACATACCATCTGCAATCAAGATTTCAATCGGGCCCGTGTAATCCTGGGTAAGAATAGAATCCATACACTCACGAATAGTTTTGGATTCATTGCGAATTGGGAGGATTATTGAAACAAAAGGTTTTTTATTCAATTGACGTGTACAAATCCTTTATCATTGTGCCGTGCCATGAATCATTGGGAGGTATCACTTTTTTCCAACCCAGCTTTTCATAAAATTTTATAGCCTGATGATTAGAACAATCAACCGATAAATTC
>DAOQTN010000311.1:0-4083 GCA_035340555.1 Anaerolineaceae bacterium
ACTTTGCAGCGTCAATCATTTCAATTGCCTTCGGGGCAGGGTGAGGGAGTCCGCTCCCAATTCCCGATCGGTGGTCAAAGTCCACAAGCGTTCCCACGCACGACCCGGTGAAACTCCGGGACCGACGGTATAGTCCGGATGAAAGAAGGCCAGCCGCGTCCTCATTTGGCGCGCGGCTGCCCGACCCCGAGGCCCAGGCCCAGGGGTTTTTCTTTGCCCCGGATGAGGTTCACCTGAAACAGCTGCTGGTTAAACTACTTAAACGTTACGGCCGCTGGCTGCCGCTGCCAACCGCGGTGCTGGCGCTGCTGATCTGGCAGCTGGTCAGCCAGTTCGGTGGACTGCCGGCGTTCATCCTGCCCTCGCCGCTGGCGGTGGCCGCCCGTTTTGGGAAGGCTCTGGTGGCCGGGGCGCTGCTGCGCCACATTGGTGTCACCCTGCTGGAGGTCGTGCTGGGGCTGCTGGCGGGCAGCCTGACGGCTATGTTCCTGGGGTACTGGCTGGCCCGCTCCCGCCTGCTGGAACGGGTGCTCTCCCCCTACCTGGTTGCCAGCCAGGCGATCCCCATCGTTGCCGTGGCCCCGCTGCTGGTGATCTGGTTTGGGCCGGGGATGTTCTCCAAGGTCCTGATTTGCGCCCTGACGGTTTTCTTTCCGGTGTTGGTGAACACCATTGTGGGGCTGCGGGCCGTGCCTGAGAATTTGCGTGACCTGATGCGCGCCATGCATGCCAGCCGGGGCCAGATGCTGCGCCACCTGGAGATCCCCGCCGCACTGCCGGTCTTTCTGGGCGGGCTACGGGTGGGGGCGACGCTGTCGGTGATCGGCGCGGTGGTCGGTGAATTTGTCGGCGCAGACCGGGGACTGGGCTTTTTGATCAATGTAGGCCGCGGCCAGTATGACACCGCCCTGGTTTTTGCCGCGCTTTTGACGTTGATTGTGCTGGCCATGGCGCTTTACGGCGCGGTGCTGCTGCTGGAACGGCGGCTGCTGCGCTGGCACGGGCAGTAGCCCCTGCCGGGCCCCGCTGAGGCCAGCCTGATCCACACCAATTTTGCATCATCCATTTTTGAGTGAGGTTGATATGAAAAGATACGCCTGGATGCTTCTCCTGACCATCGCCGCCCTGCTGGCGGGGTGCACCACCCCGGCCCCGACTGCCGTCCTGACGCCGGTCAAGCTGCCCCTGGGATACATTCCCAATGTACAGTTTGCGCCACTGTATGTTGCCCTGGAGAAAGGCTATTTTGCCGCAGAAGGGCTGGCGGTCAGCCTGGATTACAGCATGGAAAACGATAACACCGCCCTGGTGGGGGCCGGGCAGCTTCAATTTGCCCTGGTTTCGGGCGAGCAGGTGCTGCTGGGCCGCGGCCAGGGGTTGCCGGTGGTGTACGTCATGGCCTGGTATGGGCAGTATCCGGTGGGCGTGGTCTTCAAGACGGACCAGGACATTCAGTCCCCGGCGGATCTCAAGGGACACACCATTGGCATTCCGGGGCCGTACGGGGCCAGTTATATCGGGCTGCGTGCCCTGCTGAGCGCGGGCGGACTGACCGAGGCCGATGTCACCCTGGAGTCCATCGGTTTTACCCAGGTTGAGGCTGTGGCCACCGATCAGGTGGAGGTGGGGGTGATCTACCTGGCCAATGAGCCCAATCAGCTGCGCCATCAGGGCTATGATGTGGCGGTGCTGGGGGCCTCCAGTTATGTGGGCCTGGTATCCAACGGACTGATCACCAGTGAGCAGACCCTGGCCGAGAACCCTGAACTGGTGGCAAAAATGGTGCGGGCCATCGCGCGTGGCATTGCAGATGCGGCCGCCGATCCGGATGGGGCCTATGACATCTGTAAAAAATACGTCGAAAACCTGGCCCAGGCGGATGAAGCTGTGCAAAAGCAGGTGCTGGCCGACTCGATTGCCCTCTGGCAGCTGGACCCGGCCGGTGTGACCGATCCGGCCGCCTGGGAGAGCATGCACGCCCTGCTGCTGGAGATGGGCCTGCTCCCGGGGCCGGTGGACTGGAACGCGGCCTTTACCAATCAGTTTGTGACAGAGTCAAAGTAACCCCCTTTGGAAGCCCTGACGGTTGATCACCTCAGTGTGAGCTTTGCCGGCAACGACGGCGCCCCGCCGTTGGAAGTGCTGGCGGATATCAGCTTTGGCCTGGAGGCCCAAGAGTTTGTCGCCGTGCTGGGACCCTCGGGCAGCGGCAAAAGCACGCTGCTGCGCGTGCTGGCCGGGCTGCTGCCGCCCACCTCCGGCTCGGCCACCTTTTGTTCCGATCTGCCGATACAGGTGGGGTTGGTGTTTCAGCAGGCCAACCTGATGCCCTGGCGGACAGTGATCGAAAACATCACCCTGCCGCTGGAACTGCGCGGGGTGCCGGTGGAAGAGGCTTGCACCCGGGCCCGGGAATGGGTGGCGCAGGTGGGGCTGGAAGGATTTGAGGAAGCCTGGCCGCGGGATCTGTCCGGCGGCATGGCGCAGCGCGTGGCGCTGGCCCGGGCTCTGATCGCCGACCCCGATCTGCTGCTGCTGGACGAGCCCTTTGGGGCACTGGATGCCCTGACCCGGGAGCGCATGGGCGCCGATCTGCTGGCGCTGTGGCAGGCACGGCGTAAAACGGTGCTGCTGGTGACGCACTCGATCTCCGAGGCCCTGCTGCTGTCCGATCGCGTCCTGGTGCTGACCCAGCGCCCCGGCCGGATCTGCCTGGACCTGGCGGTTCCCTTCCCCCGGCCGCGGGTTGACGAACTGCGCTACAGCCCTGAATTCGGCCTGCTGGCCCGCCGCCTGCGCGCCGCCATCGGCAATTAGCCTGCTGATGCGCTGATTTCTGCCTGTCCGGGGAACCTGCCCTCCCCCGCCTGTCTGCCTGGCCCGGTTGCCCAAACCGGCTTGAGCAACCGGGCGACTTCTCCACTTGCAACCAGTCTTTTCACAGCCACACCGCTGCTTCAGCGCTGCCGTCTGGCTGCAGCCGCAACCCGGATCGTACAGCGCGCCGCTGCAGCCTGAATTTGATGCAGTCAGCCTTGTGCTATAATACACCCAGAATGAATTTGTCCGGAGGGTTGGAATGCAGCTTGGCAAATATGACATTCATGAAGTGATCGGCAAAGGTGGTTTTGGCACGGTTTACCGCGCCACGGATCGCGCCCTGGGGGTGGAGCGGGCTGTCAAGATCATGCATCCGGCCCTGAGCCAGGATGTGGGATTTTTGGAACGTTTTCGCCTGGAGGCGCACCTTGCCGCCCGGTTTGAACACCCGCATATTGTGCCGGTCTATGACCTGGATGAGATCAACGGCGTGGTTTTTCTGGCGATGAAATACCTGTCCGGCGGTTCGCTCAAGCAGCGCCTGGCCAACCAGGGGGCCCTGCCCTTCCCGGTGGCGGTCAAACTGCTGGCCCAGATGGCCTCGGCCCTGGACCACGCCCATCAGCAGGGTCTGATTCACCGGGATGTCAAGCCGGCCAACATCCTGTTTGAGACGGACGAACTGATCCGCCTGAGCGACTTTGGCTTTGCCAAGGCCATGACCGGGCATGATGGGAGCAGTTCGCTGACTCTTTCCGGGGGACTGATTGGCACCCCGCTTTACATGGCCCCGGAAATCTGGCGGCACAAGCCGGTCAGCCCGGCGGTGGACCAGTACAGCCTGGCCTGCCTTTTTTTTGAGTGTCTGACAGGTCAGACCCTGTTTGCCGGTGAGAGCCCGGCCGACATCATGACCCGGCACGTGCTGGACGGGCCGGAATTTCCCGCCAGCTGGCCCTCCGGAGTGCCCACCAGCTTGACGGCGGTCCTGGAAAAAGCCCTGGCCCGCGATCCGGCCGCGCGGTTTGCCTCCTGCGGCCAGTTTGCGGCAGCGGTGGCCGCTCTGGCACAACCGGCTGCCCGGCCTGTTTCCCGCCCGGCTGCAGCCCAGCCGGCAGTGCCCGCCGCCCCGCGGGACAATCGACCGACAGCCCAACCACAAACCCAACCACAAACCCAACCACTCATCCAAACATCAACCCAAACGGGCTCCAGCCCTCTGACCGCACCGCAGCCCGATCCTCGCCCCACCGCCGCAAGGGC
>DAOQTN010000312.1:0-4083 GCA_035340555.1 Anaerolineaceae bacterium
TATTCTCAAGAAGATTGAATATCCCCAGGCAGCGACCGATGGGCGCGGCCGGCTGCGGGTTGGCGCGGCGGTCGGCGTGGGGCCGGATGTTGAGGAACGCCTTGAACGGATGACCGTCTGTGGCCTGGATGTGGTGGTGGTGGATACTGCCCATGGCCACACTGCCGGGGTGATCCGGACCATCCAGCGCATCAAAAAAGGTTGGCCGGCGCTGCCGGTGATCGCCGGCAATGTGGTCACGGCGGAGGGTACCCAGGCTTTGATTGACGCCGGGGCGGACGTCATTAAAGTTGGTGTGGGGGCCGGCTCCATTTGCACCACCCGGATCATTGCCGGTTCGGGCATGCCCCAGTTGAGCGCAATTCACGCCTGCGCCCAGGTTGCCCACCGTCAGGGGGTGGCGATCATTGCCGATGGGGGTGTAAAATACAGCGGTGACATTGTCAAGGCGATTGTGGCCGGGGCGGATGTGGTCATGCTGGGCAGTCTCCTGGCGGGTTTGGAAGAGGCCCCGGGCGAGGTGATTGTTTATGAAGGCCGGCAGTATAAACAGTACCGCGGCATGGGCAGCCTGGGGGCCATGCAGGGTTATGGTCGGGATCGGTATGGTACCGGCCAAGGGCGGGCTGGAAAGCTGGTCCCGGAGGGAGTGGAGGGTATGGTGCCCTATAAAGGGACGCTGTCGGATTTTGTTTACCAACTGGTTGGCGGACTCCGTTCGGGAATGGGTTATGCCGGAGCCGCCTCGCTGGCCGATCTGCGCGATCAAACCAAACTTGTGCGTATAACCAACGCCGGCTTGATTGAAAGCCATCCCCATGATGTGGTCATCACCCGGGAAGCGCCCAATTACCGCCGTTCCGAGTAGGTCGCAGGGAAAAATTGGCTTAATCGATCGAATTACCAGTGCGGTTTGCTGAATTGGATTGTTTTTTGATCAATAGGCATGAAAACGCCGGCAGGGCGCGCCCTGCCGGCAGAATAAATTTGATCTGTTGATGTGACTTGGCTGGGTGATCAGGCCCGGCTGTCCGGTTTGCGCAGTTCCTGCAACTCAATTTCAAGTTCGGTGCGCCGGTCTTTGGCAGCTTTTTCCACGTCTGCCCGGGTTTGCTGGATGTAGTCGACAATCCGCTGCCGGAGTTGAACACCGGAAAGGGGTGTGAAAATCAGCCCCAGCACGGCGCTGATCAGCCCACCGATAAGAAAACCGGTCAAAAAATTTCCTGCACGACGCATAACAACCTCCTTATTTTGATCGTTTGGCGGCTGGCTTTCCCGCCAGTCCGATGCGAATGAATGTCCAGGGGCCCGCTGCGGCAACCCACAGTCCAACCAGCATGTACCGCAGATACCGCAGGCTGAAACTAAGTATATCGTAATTTCGCGGAAAAATCTTGCCCAATCCATACCATAACAGCAGGACACCGGCAATGCCCACCAGATACCGCACCAGCCGTTTCCAACCGGGCCCTCCAGCATAGAACATGCCGTAGCGCCGTTGGAACCAGCTGACTCCACCCAGCATTCCTAGCCAGGTTCCAGCCACACCAATGATGCCGTTGAGGTTTAATGGATCCGGGGCTATTCCGGTGTCGGCAAGGGCGTTTTGTATCCAGCTGACCGGCATTTCCCAGCCGTTCCAAGCCAGTTCCAGCAACAGGCAGAGCAGGATGATCAATAGTGATGAGCCCAATGCTGCAATGAGGGATTGTTCAAAGGTGAGACGTTTAAACCATTCCACCATGGGTTTCTCAAATTTTACCAAGCCCAGGATGAACAATCCCCCGATCAACCAGCCGGCCAGGACATCACTGGTAAAATGCACGCCCAGGTAGATGCGGGACAGGCCGATGAGAAAAACAACGAAAATAACCATCAGGGTTACCCAGCGCTTTTTAAATGAAACCGCCAGCGCTCCCCAGATGCTGGCTGCATTCTGGGCATGCCCGGATGGAAGCCCAAAACTTGTCTCGCTGATGATGCCAGTCACCTGGGCGTCGACCCAGTAGGGGCGGGGGCTGTGGAAGGCCAGCTTGAGAGGTGCCGACAAACCGTTGCTCAACAACATCATGATGGCAACCCGTGCGCCAATGGTCGAATTGACGCACCAGTATAAAAATGGCATGATTATGAGGTAAAATTCCTCATTGCCAAGAAACGAAACCCCCTTCATGATGGGGATCAGCCAATCCCCCAACGACTGAAAGAATAGTGTGATTTGAATCTCCAGCTGCCAGATAGCTTCCATAAAAAACAACTCCATGAGACAGAAATTGATCGTTATCGTCAGGTGATGGATATTGACGCATTAATCTCTTTTATTGTACACTCAAACCATGGATAAGAAACCAAATCGGTGGTGGGATGTTCTGGCCGCCATTGGCTGGCTGGCGATAATGATCCTCGCGGCTTCGCGCATTGAAGCGACGGAGTGGGCCCGGGATCTGGATCTGGTCACCACCGGGGCCGTTCTGAGCGCCATCCTGGGTCTGGCCGTTGGCTGGAGCCGCTTTTCGGCGCGCACAGCTACCTGGCTGGCGGTGATTTATTCTGTACTGCTGGTTCCCTGGATATTGGGATCAAGCGTGGGCCAGGGGGTGGCGTGGCTGGAGCGATTGTACAGCCTCGGGGCCCGATTGGGTTGGGCAGTCGGTGCATTGGTGTACAACCAGCCCATTCGCGATCCACTGCTGCTGATTTCGGCCCTGGTGTTGATTTTCTGGTTGCTGGCGTTGACTGGCGGCTACCATTTGGTCCGACATGGCCGTCCCTGGGTGCCGCTGGCCTTGACTGGCCTGCTCATGATGCTGATTGAATTCTTCAACGCCACCCTTATCCGCTCAGCCTGGTATTCCGCCGGCTTTGCATTTGTGGCGATATTCTTGATTGCACAGATATATTTCCGGAAATCCTACCGGGATTGGGAGGCCCAGAATATTTTTATCGACTCGGATACGGAATTTTTCCGGACCCGCGCCGTCCTGATCACCGTTTTTGTCCTGGTGGTGATGGCCTGGATTTTACCCTTTGCGCTGCGGGCATTGATCCCTGGATCACTGGCACAACAGGAAGTAACCGAGAAATGGACCGGACTGCAGGAACGCTTCAACAATATTTTCGGTTCGTTTCAGGGCCCTGTCCGGGTTGAGGTTTGGACCTTTGGCAATCTGATGACCCTTTCAACGGGACAACCCAACTCCGATCTGCCCTTGTTTAAAGTTGAGACCCCGCTTGAGACCCTCAAAGGGACCACTTATTACTGGCGGGCCCGCTCTTACGACACCTACAAGGATGGCCAATGGCTAAACACCATCAATAACCGCCTTGAGGTGATTCCCAACGTTTCTTCGATTGCCCTGCCCCCCTGGACGCTGCGCTCCGAGGGTGAGTTCGTTTTTGAATCCCAGACCAATTTATTGATTTTATATTCGCCGGGGCTGGCGACCACCATCAGCCGCCCGGTGGAGGTCACCGGGCGCGAATTGGAGGATGGGGCCCTGGATTTTGTGGCCATGGAGGCCACTCCGATGGTGCGTCCCGGGGATCGCTATTCCGTGACTGCTTCACTGGCCAGCCCAACCATTGCCCAACTGCGGGTGGCGGGCGACAATTATCCGGAATGGGTGACCCAGAAATATCTGCAAATCCCCGCGGATTTGCCCCAGAGCATTCAGGATTTGGCGGCCGAAATTACCAATTATACCGACACGCCGTATGAAAAGACGGTCGCCATTACCAATTATTTGCGTCGGACCATCAAATACTCCGAAACAATCCCCAATCCCCCCAAAAATGCCGATCCCTTGGAATGGTTCCTGTTTGAGCACAAACAGGGCTTTTGCCAGTATTATGCCACTGCCGAGGTGCTGTTGCTGCGCGCAGCCGGGGTTCCCGCCCGCCTGGTGGTGGGCTATGCGCCGGGTGATCTCCAGGGTGATGAGCGCACTTTTCAAGTTCGAGCCAAACACAGCCATGCCTGGCCGGAGGTGTATTTCCCGGATATTGGCTGGATTGAATTCGAACCGACTGCAGGCCTTGACCCTATTACCCGGCCGTTGGGTGAAATTGCCGATCTTTATC
>DAOQTN010000313.1:0-4063 GCA_035340555.1 Anaerolineaceae bacterium
CAATCAGCCAGGTCAAGACCCGTGTCATCGTTGTCTATAAAACGGGTAACTATTCCGGATTCTGATGCATTTTCAGGACACTTCCAGGGCAGCTGGGGCATACTGGTGACGTATTCCCAGCAGTTTTACTGTTTGAAATCCAAAAACAAATCCCAATTCCTTGATATACTAGAATCATGCCTGACAACAACCTGCCGCTTGATACGGTGCTGCAGGGCGACTGTGTTGAGATTCTACACAGCCTGCCTGAAAAATCAGTTGATCTGGTGTTTGCCGACCCACCGTACAACCTTCAGCTTCAAAACCGACTCTTCCGGCCCAATATGACCGAAGTGGACGCTGTGGACGAGGCCTGGGATAAGTTCGGTAATTTTGCCGAGTATGATGAGTTTACCCGGCAATGGCTGACGGCCTGCCGCCGGGTGTTGAAGGATACGGGCTCACTGTGGGTGATCGGGTCATATCACAATATCTACCGGATTGGCGCCCTTTTGATGGATCTGGGATACTGGATTTTAAATGACGTTGTGTGGGTCAAGGTCAACCCCATGCCAAACTTCCGCGGGGTGCGCTTTACCAATGCCCACGAAACCCTGCTTTGGGCCTGCAAGTTTCAGGGGGCACGCTACACATTTAACCATCATGCGATGAAAAACTTGAACGATGATCTGCAAATGCGCAGTGACTGGTTGCTGCCCATCTGTTCGGGCAGCGAGCGGCTGAAACAAAATGGACACAAAGCCCATCCCACACAAAAGCCCGAAGCTCTGCTTTACCGCGTGCTGCTGGCGACCACCCACCCCGGGGATGTGGTGCTGGACCCCTTTTTCGGCACCGGCACCACCGGCGCCGCGGCCAAGCTGCTGCGCCGGCACTGGATCGGGATAGAACGGGAAACCCGTTATGTGGAACTGGCCCGGCAGCGGATTGCCGCCATGCCCGAACCGCTGTTTGATGATGCCTGGATGGACGTCCGCAGCAAAAAGAAGCTGGCACCCCGGGTGGCTTTTGGCAGCCTGCTGGAGGCCGGTTTGATCACACCTGGTCAGGTACTCTATTTCCGCCGCGATCGGGAGCGGGCCGCCCTGGTCAAGCCCGACGGCAGCTTGAAGCTCAATGGCAGCGAAGGTTCCATTCACCGTCTGGGGTCTCAGTTAATGAATGGCAGCCCATGCAATGGCTGGGAACATTGGTATTATGAAGACGACCAGGGCGAGATGCACCCAATTGATGAACTACGCGACCAATTCAGGTCAAAGTAGAACAAAATAGGCCGCTGACTGCCTGGCAGGCGTGTGCATGGCTGGCAGAGCCGGCCGTCGGTTGACCGGTAGGCTTGTGCATGGCTGGCAGAGCCGGCCGTCGGTTGACCGGTAGGTCCGCAAATGGGTTGTCAGAAAGGCAGCGGTCAGCTATTGGTTGGGTTCAGCAAACGGATCGTATGCCGGGTTGGTACCGGCCCAGATACAGGCGGCCGTGGAGAGCTGATTGCACATGCCGCCGTGTGAACAGCGGTGAGCCTTGATGCGGGGGGGCTGTTCCCCCAAGTGTTCCGGGGGAAAGATTAGTTCAGCTTCCAGAGCGACTTCACAACCAGCGTGTTTGCAAAATTGCACTTTCAGTGCCTGCCATTGTTTTTCAGTCATCACAACCTCCAGCAATGCCATTAAGCGGTGGGGGGAATATCGCTATCTTCAATTTCGCGGTATTCGCCGTCAATAATCTCCAATTCTTCCTGGGTGACGATGCCCTGGCCGGCCGGGCCAGGCGAGCCGGCCGGAGCCGAAGGGGCCGGCAGGGCTTGCAGTTTGGCGCGATGTTCCGCGACCACATCGTTGGGACAAAGCTCAACAAACAGATAGTTTACCAACCACAACACCAGGGCATCATCCAATGGGATGATGGGCACAACATCCGCCGGCAGCAACAAGTAAGCCACGCTGGCCACAGGCAGCAGTTTAAGCATAAAATTTACCCGCCGGTCGCCCATCAGCCGGAAGATCAGCTTGGCTTGACGGGCCAGATCCACAAAGAGGCCACCGCTGGCAGGGGGCAGGGCTGGGACAGAAGAATTACTCATGGGAAGGACCTCCTCTTTCGATCAGTTGGAGCGAAACATGCGCCGTCGCCGCCAGTTAAGCAGTGGCGCGGCGAGCCGGCGCAGGTAATATTTAAAAACAATCGGGGCGAAACGGCTGCCGCCATCACGGTAATGGACTCGCAGCATCTCGGGCCAGCAGCGGTCATCCGCGGCGATGGTCTTCGCACCACTGTGCAGCCTGAAGTTGGCCCACACCTCCCCGGGCAGGTAAACCAGCGGGCTGCGTCCAGCCAGACGCACCCACAAATCATAGTCCATCGCAAAGTAGAATGAAGGGTCCAGGGGCCCCACGGCACGCCAGAGGTCCGCTCTGAAGAAAGTGGCCTGTTGAGGGACATGCACATAGCCCCGACGCAGATGGGGCAGGTCGGTTTGAGCAGCCGGGAAACGGCCAATCACCTGTCCGTTTTCATCAATGAAGTTGGCCTCGCCATAGATGGCCGCCGCTTCAGGGTGAGCAGTCAAGGCAGCAACCGCCGCGGAAACCGCGCCGGCTTCATAGGTATCATCCGAGTTGAGCCAGGCAAGGATTTGTCCCGTGGCACGGGCAAAGCCT
Organism: Anaerolineaceae bacterium; assembly: GCA_035340555.1. Classification (GTDB taxonomy): domain Bacteria; phylum Chloroflexota; class Anaerolineae; order Anaerolineales; family Anaerolineaceae; genus JAGOFZ01. Next base: position 2,658 of record DAOQTN010000313.1, read on the forward strand.
TTGTTTAGGGCATCAGTCTGGCCGCGGTCTTTTTCGCTGACCCAGCCCGTCAGCCGGGAGGCATGGCGCTGAATGATCTCCAAACTGCCATCGGTGGAACCACCATCCATGACAAAATATTCCAGATTCGGGTAATCCTGCCCGAGCACCGACTGGATGGTTTGCTCCAGAAAGCGGGCCTGATTAAAGGAAGGGGTTACAATTGAGACACGCGGGTATTCGGTCATTTGGTGTGATTATAGCACGGGGTGCAGATTCCTGGTTTTCAACAGGTTTGTCGGTTTGTGGTTGTCGACCCTGCCGGGGATCAGGGGATTTGAGCAATGATCTCATCCACGGCATAATATCGGGCCGCACAGACATTGACCCAGTGATTGGGGTCGGGCTGCATTTCCTCCAGGCCGGCAATACTGTCGAGGGCGATCGTCTGAATCTGGACGGCACCGGCGGCAATCTGGGCCCGGATATCGGCATGCCGATCATCCCACTGCTGTGCGCGGGCAGCCAGTTCGCGCTGCTCCGGGGCTGACTGCCAGGCCGGCCAGAGGGGATAGAGCAGGGCAAACAGCAGGAGCACGGTGATCACCAGATTGGTCCGGCGCAGGATCGGGACAGGGGCGGCATCAAGCGACGGGAACGATTTTTCAAGCTGCCCCCGCAGCGCCAGGGCGGCCAATGCTGCCAGAGCGGCTGCCGCCAGCAGCAGCGGAAAGAGCAGCACGATCTGGGCGCGCGGCTCGGGGTAGGCCCGCTGGGCGTAGGCGCTGGGGATGCAGGCCGCTACAATCAGCAAATAGCCGCTCAAGGCCACCAGTCCAGCCCAGCGCAGTGTGGTCCAAGGCTTCAATCTGGTGCGGGGCCAGAAGTGATAAGTCAGGGCGCCGGAGAAAATCAACCAGACCAGCACTGGCAACGGGGTTGACTTGAGGGTGTTATAGATGAAAGCCAGGCCAAACTTGAATGCCAATCCAAGCGTCAAGAGCAGGCTGGCGGGTTCACCTACGTTGGCCTGACGCAGCCGCACGGCCGGCGACAGGATCATCACCCCCAGAGCCAGCAAAGCCCCAAACAGAGCCGCACCCAGCAAGGCCAGCCAGACGGCACGCCGGGGTGAATGGGTGAAGAAGCTCACCAACAAGCCCAGCGCCAGCCCAGCTATGAGCAGCATGGCTGCGGTCTCGGAGCAACCTGCAGTGAAGACCGCCAGCAGGCTGACGGTGATTAACTGCGCCGCGCTGACGGGTTTGGCACTGCCCGCCAGGATCAGACCAGCCAGCCAGGTGATCCCAAGCAGGGGCAGCGTATAGGTTAGCAGACCTGAGCGCCAGTAGATGGTTTGAAAGCGGTTGGGAGCCAGCAAGATCAGAAAAAAAACCAGCGCATAAATTATCGTCTGTATCCAGTTG
>DAOQTN010000314.1:0-4050 GCA_035340555.1 Anaerolineaceae bacterium
CGTCGCGCGTGATGATGCCAAAGCCGTTCTCACGGAATTGCGGCAGAGCGCAGTTACAAGCCACCCGCTTTAGCCGGTGGTCGTTGACCGTTCCTCTGGAAGATCCGGTTTATGTCTTGAACGTCACAGTGCCTTTGCTACCATCCACTGTGATGATCTGCCCGGTGTGAATGCGGCGTGTGGCCGCCCCGGTGGCCATCACGGCGGGGATGCCGTATTCGCGGGCCACAATTGAACTGTGGCTAAGCGGGCCGCCGATATCGGTAACCACTGCTGCGGCCATGGCAAACAGGGGTGTCCAGGCGGGGGTGGTGGTGACGGCCACCAGCACATCGCCGGGGTGCATCTGGGGAAAATCCTCGGGCTTGAACAGCACACAGGCCGGGGCGGTGATCTGTCCAGCGCTGACGCCGATGCCGTGCAGGGCGGATTGGTCGCTGCTGGCCCGGTGCCAGGGAATCAGGGCGCCAAATTTGGACCTTTCTGGCAGCAGGGCCGGAGGAGTGATTTTCAGGCGGCGTTGGTGTTCGGCCCGGCGCGGCGGGATGCGGCTGCTCAGATCGACCAAGGGCTGGCCGGCATCCAGCGCGGCAATCAGACCTTGGACCTCTGCCTCTTCCAGCCAGTAGATCGCATCCGCCTCAGGAATCGCGCCGCCGGCCGCCAGACGCCGGCCCAGTTCGTTGAGATAGCGGCGGATGAGGGGGTGCCCCAGGCCCAAATCGGCCAGGCTGTCTTCGCGCGCCGGCATGGTTTCATGCGCCCAAGCCAGCAGACGCTGAAACCAGCCTTTAAACGGCCAACGCAGGCGGGTCAGGATGGCTGCCGTGGCCCGGGCGCGGCGTTCCAAGGCCGCCTGGTGGCGGATATGCGGGTCGCTGCCGCCGTCCAGTAAGTACATCTTGATTGTTTCGAGCAGGGCGGCGGGTTGTTCGGCAGGCACAGGATTGGCAAAATCAAGATCATAACTTGCCTGGCCGTGCTCTGCCAGGTACGCCTGGAACTGCGTCTGCCAGGCGGTCCAGTCCGCTGCAGATAATCCGGATGGCGGCCCGGGCTGTGCCAGCGCCTGGGCTGCCTGGCTGGCGGGAGACTGGCGCAGGTAGTCGGCCAGGGCCGGGTGTTGCCGGCACCAGGTGGACAGGTCAAACAATGCTTTTTCGGCGCGCAGGGCCACCGTTTCTGATCCTAACAGGAAGGCTGTTGCCGCCGGATCACCCTTGCGGCGCACCAGCCGGTTATAGAACTGGGTAAAGGCGGCTTCGCTGAACGTGGAGAGGGGCACTGTGCCGGACTGCAGATGGGTGTAGAGGTGCACCGCGGCCTGGAAGAGGGCGCCGGCGCCGGCAAGCAGTTCGCCGGCAGTCAGGGCGGCGATATCTCTGGCCGCCCAGGCCTGGATGTCCCGCACAAATTCCTGGCGGGCCGCCTGGCAATGCTCCCGGCCATGGAGCGTCAGGCGGAGGATCGGGAGTGTCATGCGCAGGTAAGCCATTACCTCGGGAAAGCTCAAGCCGGCAACCATGAAGACATAGCCGTTGACCGCGGCGTACTCGTAGTGAACCTTTTTCCGGGTAAACTGCCTCATCAACGCCTGGGTGGGGATATCGGCCAGGCGCAAGCCCAAGGTGGCGAAAAGCGGCGAGACCGGGTTGGGAATCTGCTCGGCAAAACTGGTGCGCCCATACATCACACCGCGCGGGGGCTTAGGCCAGGTCAATGGCGCCGCTTCGCCGGCGGGCAGGCTGGTAATGGACCGGGCTTGCAGGATGAAAAATTGACCGTCGGCCCAGGCCCATTCGATGTCCAGCGGCTGGCCGTAGAGCTGCTCGATCTGCACCCCCAGGGAGGTAAGCCGGGCGGCGGCAGCATCGTCCAATACGGGCGCCCGGCGCAGGGCTGCAGGCACAGGCTGTTGCGCGGTGCCCGCAGCCTCGCGCACCGTCATGGTTGCCTTATCCGCTGTCCGGCGGTCCAGTACGTGCCCGCTGGTCTTTTCCACGGTCAGGTTATCGGGTGTCACCAGACCGCCGACCACCGCTTCACCCAAACCCCAGGAAGCGCTGATCAGCACCCGGTCGCGCTGCCCGCTGACAGGATCGGCAGTGAACAGGATGCCCGCCGCCTCGGCAGGGATGAGGCGCTGCACGACAACCGCCAGGCGGACAGTCTGCTGGTCAACGCCGTGCTGCTGGCGGTAGCCGATGGCGCGCTGGCTCCAGAGGCTGGCCCAGCAGCGCTGCACCGCGGCCAATACCGCCGCAATGCCCTGGATATTCAGGTAGGTTTCCTGCTGGCCGGCAAAGGAGAGTTCGGGGAGATCTTCAGCGGTGGCTGAAGAGCGCACGGCCACAGGCAGCTCCCCAGCTGGTTTGCCTGAGGCCTTGCCCAGGGCTGTATAGGCGGCAGCAATCTCGGCGGCGATGGCCACCGGAATGCACCCGGCCTCAAAAGCCGCCCGGATGCGCCCGGCAGCCGCCTCGATCGGGGCAGTTTGGGGGGAGTCAAGACCTGCCAGAGCGGCAGAAATTTCAACCTCCAGCTGATTAGCAGCCACGAACGCTTCATAGGCAGCCGTCGTGACATGGAAACCCGCGGGAACAGGCAGTCCGGCTGCAGCCAGGCGGGCCAGCGAGGCACCCTTGCCGCCTACCTGCAGCAGTCCGGCAGAGCGATCAGACAGAGATAGAATGAAATCGGACAAGGTTTGCCTCCTCAGAGCTGGTAGCGAAAAACGCCCATGCCCCGCGCCACCAGGGGGAAAAATTGGCGGACCCTCCAGGCGCGGCGCTGAGCGACTTCCGGGAGTTGGAAACGAAACCGTTCAACGAGCAGGCGGATGCCGCTGCCCACCCTTCAAGATCCTGGCTGTGTTTCAGCTCCCAGTTCAGGCGAGCGCCAACCCGTTTGCGGCTGACCTTCAGGTTGTGCGCCCAGCGCCTGAACGGCGAATGGGTATCAAAGACCAACTCGGCAGCCGGGAAATGTTCCTTCAGCCGCAGCACTAACGACTTGACCTGGGCTTCGGTAAAGTACATGGATACCCCCTCGGCCAAAAACAGGTCGGGGCGCGGGTGGTGCGCCTCTACCACTTCCAGCCAGGAATCTTCCAGTACCGAGCCTGCCAGTAGATGATCACGGCCCGCTTCGCTGCCAATCAACTTCCGGCGCAGCTGGATCACCTCTGGTAAATCCAGGTCTACCCATTCCACCTGGCTGTTATCCACGCGCTCGAAGCGCGGATCGAGGCCACACCCCATGTGGACGACCACCGCATTCGGGTGGCGTCGCAGAAAATCCTGGGCGAAGCGATCGAATTCCCAACTTTTTAGGATCAAAAGGAGCCGGCCGGTACCTTCGGTCAGGGCCAATGTTATTTGCAAGGTCTTCGAATCCAACTGTCGCGCCAGAGCCTCGGCTCGCTCGTCTTTGATCAGTGCATCCGGGCGCTGCGACTCCGTCGCCCGGATATAGAGTGTGATCAGTAAGGTCTCAGCCACACCGCTCAGGTCAGGTTTTGTCATCTTGGGCATGGTAGTCTCCTTTCACCTGGCGGCCTCTCCCAGTCGGAAGTGAAAGATGCAGATCGGCTTGAACCAGCGAAATAACGGGGCCATCCAGCGGAAGCGAGCCAGCCGCGGCTCAGGTCGATCGAAGAATCCCCATTCGTCGAGCAGACGGAACCCAATCCCCCAACTTTCAAGCTCCTGGGCGTGCCGCAAGCCCCAACGCATCAGGCCCGCAAACGGCGTGTGGGAGAGATAGCGGTTTCCCAGTCGGATTTCGAAGGGCTTCCAGCCGTCGAAGACCAGTTCCGCGCCTGGAAAATGCTTGCACAACTGGAGCGCCAATGCTTTTACCTGTACCTGTGTGAAGTAAACAAAAACCGTCTCGGCTAAAAACAGGAAGTGGCGCTGGCGAGGGGTGCCCACCGTCTCCAGCCAGGCATCCTCGAGCACTGAGCAGCCCAGCAGGTGGTGGCGTTTCCCTTCGTCGCCGATGAGTTTCCGGCGCAATTCGATGACCTCCGGCAAATCCAGGTCATACCAT
>DAOQTN010000315.1:0-4042 GCA_035340555.1 Anaerolineaceae bacterium
GTCCAGCAGAAGGGAGTGCGGTTGGATGGGACGGTCCTGGAGGATGCTCTGGCGCCCTTCCCGCATCCCGGGGTGCTGCAGGTGGGCCGCCGACACTATCTGCGCGTGGTCTGATTCCGGTCAGATTTTGAGTTGATCCACCGCCCGGGGACGAACCCCTGGGCGGTTTTTACTGCCCCGTCATCACGTGCTGCAGCAGCTGCTGCCCAATCCCGGCGGCCAGACCAGGGTTGTTGTCCTCCAGCAGCACCACAATGCTCAGCGGCACACCCTGCCAGACGGGGGTGGTCCCGCCCAGATACCAGGTGACCTCCTGGGAGGTGCCCCGTACCACCGCCACCGTCTCCCAAACGGGCAGCTGGGTGTTTTCCAACCGGGAGACGGCCGCGGCGGCCCCCGCCGGGGACAGGGCCGCTGCGGCGGCATTCACCGGCAGCGCCACCCAGCCCTGCTGGGCGGTCAGCACGGACATCGCCAGTCGGGGTGCCGGACGCTGGCCCTGATGGGTCAGCGCTGCCGCGGCCAAAGCCAGCTGCAGTGGGGTCACCTTCATCCCGTCTTGGGCCGTAATCACCGCGGCGGCAGTTGCCTCGCTGGCCGGGAGCTGCGGCCCGGCCATGACCAGGTCAAAATCCGGGGCCGCCAGCAGGCCCAGTCGGGCATACAGCGACTGCACGGCGGCCACATCCACCCCGTTCATCAGGGCGATGGCGGCCCCCGGACAGCCGCTGCCGACCGCCTCGCCCCAATCGGGGGACAGTCCTGGCAGGCGGGCACAGGCCAGCCGCCGACCATTCGTATAGTAATCGGTGGGCGGGGCCTGATCCAGGAGAATGCTCTGTCCCAATCGTTCGGCCAGGAAGAACGGTCCCAGTGCGGCCCCGGGCGGATACAGTCCCTGGGTGGCCCGGTTGACCAGCGGGGCGCGCCCGTCTTCTGACCAGGTCTGCTCCAATTCGTCCAGCCGGTTGGCGTCAAAGGTCGGGGTGGTGGCCAGGGCCAGTATCTCGCCGGTCCCGGCATTCACCAGCACCAACGCCCCGGTTTGTCCCTCAAGCGCGGCATCGGCCTGGCGCTGGATGGAGACATCCAGGCTGAGGCGCACATCCAGCCCTGGCGGGGGATGGTTGTAGAGCAGCTGGGTGAGCCAGATCTGGGACGCCGGGCTGCCGCGCAATCCCCGCAGATAATCGTCCTGGCTGGCTTCCAGGCCGCTTTGACCGTAGGCAGGGTGGCTGTATCCAAGGGTGGCGCTCAAATCCGGATAGGAGACTTCCCGGGCCAGACTGCCGCGTTCACCCGTGCTCAATGCCAGGGTATTGTTGTTGCGGTCCAGCAGGGCGCCGCGCTGCACGTACCGGTCGGCAATCGCGCGGCGGAAATTATCGCTGCGCACGTACAGAGCTTCGGCCTGGAAAATGTTCCACCACATCACGCTGCCTGCCACTACCGCCAGGGCGGTCAGCATGGCGGCACCGGTCAGCAGATAGGGGCGCGGTGCATGCAGCGGCAGGGGGTTGACCTCCCGGCCGCCGCTGATGCGCACCAGCAGCAGCAACATGATATAAGCGGTCAGCAGGGATGAGCCCCCGTAGGAGACAAAAGGCAGGGTGATCCCGGTCAGCGGCACCAGGCTCAGATTGCCTGCCAAAATCAGCACCGATTGGGTGCAAAAATACAGGCTGATGCCCCCGGCCAGCAGCCGGGTGTAGGTGGCCGGGGCGTAGAGCGCGGTGCGCAGCCCGCGGGTCAGCATCAGGCCGATTAACAGCAGCAGCCCGATGGCTCCCAGCCAGCCGGTCTCTTCAACCACGGCGGCAAAAATGAAATCGGAAATTGCCACCGGCACCAGCCCCGGGCTGCCCAGTCCGGGGCTGCTGCCGAGTGCCCCCCCGGCGGCCACCGCCATCAGGGACTGGATGATCTGGTAGGAGGCTCCGCCGGGATCGGCCCAGGGGTTGAGCCAGGTGTTGACGCGGGAATGGATCACACTGAAGGCATAATAACCGCCCACTGCCGCCGCTGTGGCACCGGCGGTTGCAATCAGCACCACGCTGCGCCGCCCGGTGGCCAGATAGACGATCAAGGCATACAACAGGATGAAGACGGTGGCGGTGCCCAGGTCGCGCTGCAGCACCAGGACCAGCAGGGCGGCCCCGATGACCAGCAGGGTGGGCTGCAGCAGCCGCAGCAGCTGGTGGGTGCCGCTCAGTCCCTCGCCCAGGTAGGCGGCCAGATAGACGATCAGCAGCAGTTTGAGCAGTTCGGATGGCTGAAAATAGACCCCGCAGCAGCCCAGCCACAAGCCGGGTCCGCTGCCGCCCGGATAGACTCCCAGCACCAGGGTCAGGGTCACCAGTGCGAGCATCCCCGTCACCCACAAATACTTGTAACGGCGCAGGATGTCGAACAGATTCCGCACCCCCAGCCCGGCGCCAAACACGCCCAGGCTGACTGCCAGCCAGATGGTCTGGCGCAGCCCGTAGGCTTCATTCAACCGCCAGATGGTCAGCAGTCCCCACCCCGTCAGCAGCGCCGCCGCGGGCAGCAGGTAGGCGTCCGCCTCCGGCAGCTGCCGGTTGACCCGACGGTGCAGCCAGGCAAAGCCGGTCAGCCAGATCACCACCCCCAGCCAATGCTGCCAGCGGTAGGCAACCTGCCAGGACTGCAGCCGGACGGCCGGGGCCAGGGTCAAAATCAGGGCGTAGAACAGGACAAAGGCCGCGGCCAGGGACATCAACCGGCTGCGGATCTGACTCTGGCGGGTGGGGCAGGCGGGGAATAATTTCACGGCTGGATGGTTTTTTCCACCAGCAGGGCCAGTTTCTGGCGGGTTTCCGGTGGGATGTGACCGGGGGCGGTGATGATGGCGGACTCCAGGGTGTGGGCGCAGCTGCAGTCGGGTTCGGTGTCAAACAAGCCCTTGACCAGGTTGACCACCGCCTTTTGCGCCGCGGCGGTGTTTTTGAGCAGGGTGCGCAGGACCATGTCGACGCTGACGGCTTCCTCGCTGACATGCCAGACGTCGTAATCGGTGACATGGGCCATGGTCGCGTAGCACATCTGTGCCTCGCGCGCCAGGAAGGCCTCGGGGCAGGCGGTCATGCCGATGATGGACATCCCCCAGGAGCGGAAGAGGTTGGATTCGGCCCGGGTCGAAAACCGCGGCCCCTCAATGGTGATCAGGGTGCCGCCCCGGTGGGCCACCGCCCCGGCCTGGTTGACCGCGGACAGCAGTTTGGCCGACAGGTCACTGCAGAAGGGGTCGGCAACCCCGATATGGGCCACCAAACCCTCACCGAAGAAGGAGCGGGCCCGCAGCCGGGTGAAATCCACCAGCTGGTCGGGGACGACAATATCCCCGGGGGCGTAATCATCGCGCAGCGAACCGCAGGCGCTGATGCTCACGATCCGGTTGACACCCAGTGCTTTGAAGGCGTAGATGTTGGCGCGGTAGTTGACCTCGGAGGGGGAGATGAAATGGCCGATGCCGTGACGGGCCAGGAAGGCCACCCGCTTTCCGGCAATACTGCCGATGACCACCGGCGAACTGGGTCGCCCAAAGGGGGTGTCCAGTTCCAGGGTTTCAACGTGGCTCAGGCCTTCGAATTGGTACACGCCGGAACCGCCAATGATGCCAAGGGTGATGGGGGCATTATTCATGGATGGGTCTCCTGTGATTGGGTTTAGCTGTTGGTTTTGCCGCTGCTGATCTGAACGCTGACTTGTCCCAGCAGCAGTTCGTCCCCCATGGCCAGTACGGTGGGGGTTAATATCCGGTCTTCGTTCAGGTAGGTGCCGTTGGTGGACTGCAGGTCCTCGACCCACCATTGTTTGTGATGGTAGCTCACCCGGGCATGGCGCCCGGAGACGGTTTCATGGGGTATCTGTAAATCGCAGCCTGGATCGCGGCCGATGATGATCTCGGCCTGCTCCAGCTCCACCTCCAGCAGTTCGCCGTTCAGGTCCACGCTCAGGTGCAGCGCCGGGGGTTTGCGCGGCTGCAGGAGCTGGGCCTGCAGCTGCAGATCCCGCCAGAGCG
>DAOQTN010000316.1:0-4025 GCA_035340555.1 Anaerolineaceae bacterium
CGCTACCTGCAGACCCTCACCCAGATCGCCAACGACCGCCGCGCCACCATCCTGGCCTCCATTGAGGAACAGGGCAAGCTGACTGATGAACTGCGTACCCAGATTGAGGGCGCGGAAACCATCACCCTGCTGGAGGACCTCTACCTGCCTTACCGACCCAAGCGGCGCACCCGGGCCAGTCAGGCGCGGGAACAGGGTCTGCAGGGTCTGGCCGATCTGATTTTGCAGCAGCCCCGTGAGGGCGAGCCGCCGGAAAAAGCAGCTGAAGCCTATTTGAATGAAACCATTACATCGGTTGAAGCGGCCCTGGCCGGGGCCCGGGATATCGTGGCTGAGACCATCTCCGACCATGCCGCGGTGCGGCAGCTGACCCGGGAAAAGGCCTTGCATTTTGGCCTGCTGCGCAGTGAAAAGATCGACGAAGCTGAGGATCCGCGCGCGGTCTATGAACTGTACTATGATTTTGAGATCCAGATCGAGCGGCTGCGGCCGCATCAGATTCTGGCCCTGGATCGCGGTGAAACCGAAAAGGTGCTGCGGGTGCGGGTGGAAATTGCCGAGCGTGACTGGCAGATTGCCGTGATGGCCAACTTCCGGGGCGACACCCGTTCGCCCTACTACCCTCATTTTCAGCAGGCCATGGTGGATAGCGCCGAACGGCTCCTGCTGCCGGCAATTGAGCGGGATGTGCGCCGCCAGCTGACCGAAACCGCCGGACTGCATGCAATTAATATTTTTGCCACCAATCTGCGGGCCCTGCTGCTGCAGCCGCCGCTGGCCGGGCACACCGTCCTGGGACTGGATCCGGGTTTTCGCACCGGATGCAAGGTCGCCGTGGTGGATCCCACCGGCAAGCTGCTGGACACAACCACCATCTACCCGCATGAGCCCCAAAAACAGGCGGCTGCGGCATTGGAAACGCTGAAAAAACTGGTGCAGCAGCACCATGTGACCCTCATCACCATTGGCAACGGCACCGCCTCGCGCGAGACGGAGGCCCTTGTGGCCCGGTTGATCGACGACACCCCGGGGGTACGCTATTTGATCGTCAGCGAGGCCGGGGCAAGTGTGTATTCAGCCAGTCCACTGGCCCGGGCGGAACTGCCCACGCTGGACGTGAGCCTGCGGGGAGCGGTTTCCATCGCCCGCCGGGCCCAGGATCCGCTGGCGGAACTGGTGAAAATTGAACCCAAGGCCATCGGGGTCGGGATGTATCAGCATGATGTCGATCAGACAGCCCTCGGTCAGTCGCTGCAGGGGGTGGTGGAGGATGTGGTCAACCGGGTGGGGGTAGATGTCAACACGGCATCCCCTGCCCTGCTGACCCACGTTGCGGGCATCGGACCCCGGCTTGCCGAAAAGATTGTGGCCCATCGCGATGAAAACGGGCCCTTCCGCAGCCGGGCCGGGTTGCGGAATGTGCCCGGCCTGGGACCCAAGGCCTTTGAACAGTCGGCCGGCTTCCTGCGCATCAACGGCGGGGACAACCCGCTGGATGCCTCCGCCATCCACCCGGAAAGTTATCCGGCGGCACTTCAGGTGCTGAGCCTGGCAGGCATCGAAACCCAAACCGAGGTTTCACAATCCCGGGAACTGCTGGAGAAGCTGACCGCCGGGCAGAATCTGCAAACCCTGGCGGATGTGGTTGGCTGCGGCCTGCCCACCCTGAAGGACATCCTGGAGCAGCTGGTGCGTCCCGGACGGGACCCCCGCGCCGACACCCCGGCTCCCATTCTGCGCACCGATGTGCTCAAGATGGAAGACCTCGTGGTGGGCATGCGGCTGAAAGGCACTGTTCGCAATGTGGTGGATTTCGGGGCCTTCGTGGATATCGGCGTCAAGCAGGACGGCCTGCTGCATCGGACCCAGATCCCGGCCAACACCCGGCTGCAGGCGGGGCAGATCATCGAGGTTGAAATCCTGAAAGTCGAAAACGAACGCGGCCGGATCGCCCTGGGCTGGGCGGGATGAGCCGGGGAACAAATCGACTCCCTGCAGCGTCTCCAAACTAACGACTTGCGTTTATCCGCGCGCGGCCGTATACTGATTGACGCCATTTATTCCGTAGAGAAGTCAAGAGGAGAGGTCCAAATGAAAAAAATCATCCCGCTGGCATCCCTGGTGCTTGTCATGGCACTGCTGTTGTCCGCCTGCAATCTTCCCCGGGGGACCGCCGCGCCCACCGCCGGACCGACCGAACCGGCCGCGACCATCGTGGCCCGCACCGTGTCCGCCCTGCTGACGCAAAGCGCCCAGCTCACCCCGCAACCCACCGCCACACTGCCGGCCGCCGGGCAGCCCACCCCGGTTGAACCGGCCACGGCAGTCCCCAGCCCGGCTGTCACCCAGATCCCCACCCTGGCCCCCACTGCGGCCGTCCCGACCATCACCCCCACCCCGCAAATTTGTGACCGGGGCAGTTTTGTGAGCGAGACCATCCCGGACGATACGTCATATCTGCCCGGCACCAGCTTTGTCAAAACCTGGCGCCTGAAAAACAACGGCACCTGCACCTGGAGCACGGCCTACAGCTTCGTGTTTGTCAGCGGTGACGCCATGGGGGCCACCACCGCCATCCCGCTGCCGGCCAGCGTCGCCCCCGGCGCCACGGTGGATCTCACGGTCACCCTGACCGCCCCGGCAACCCCCAACACCTACCGGGGAGAATGGATGCTGCAGAATGCCTCGGGGGTGCGCTTCGGCCTTGGCGACAAGGCTGATAAAAAATTCTGGGTGCAGATCATCGTGACCGCTCCCATGTTTGCCGTGACCAGCATTGGCATGAGCGCCAATCCCGCCAGCTACACCGGGGTCTGCCCGGTGACGGTCACCTTCACCGGCAGCATGACCGCCAGCGCTCCGGGCACGGTCACCTATTACTGGGAACGCAGCGACGGTGCCAAATCGGCCACCCAAAGCCTGACCTTCACCGCTGCCGGCACCCAGAATGTGACCTACACCTGGCAGTTGGGCGCCAATACGTCAGGCTGGGTAAAAATCTACGTGGATCAACCCAACCACCAGTATTTTGCCCCGGTCAATTTCACGGTGAACTGCCCGTAACCCGCCCCTAACCCGCCTGCAGCCGGTCCCAAACCGGATTGCAACCGGACCACGACCGGACCACGACCGGACCACGACCGGACCGGGAGGAAACACAATCACAGCCCCTGCTTTGACGATCAAACCAGGGGCTGTGCTGTTTGTAAGCTGGACGTGCCGCCAGTCGTCCCGTGGGCGCATCCAAAGTGGGGACCGGGATGGTTGGATTCAGGCAATCAAGGAGCCCGCCAGCTGTTTTCATCATCATTAGCTGTCCCTGGCTGGGTTGTTTTTTACGGGCCGCCCCAAACAAGACCTGTAGCGGGCAGGGACATTAATCGGCCAGCTCTTGGAACTGGACAGAAACCGGCAAAATTGATTTTGAAACCCTCTCATGGTTTTTGCTGAAATTCAATTTAGGGGATTGGTTCTGCGGGTAGGTCCGGAGGTGGATCCGGTGGTAGAATGAAAAGAATTAAAATTTCACTTGGATGGGAAACGCGATATTATGACTGGAGAAGGTGAGCAAGAGGTTGTTGTGCAGAAAGGGCCTGCCCGTCGATCGGCCCGGCAGCTTATCCGGCGCTTATTTTGGAATGAGGAGCAGAAGCGGCGGCGAGCTGGCTGGCGCTTGCTTGCACAACTGTTCATCGCCGGGGTGCTGGTGACCGCGGCAACCGCGGCCTGGAGTGGGGTATCGGCAGGGATCCTGAATTCAGCTCTGGCAGAAAGCCTGGCGGTGCGGGTGGTGGTGAGGTTGGTGGGCGTGAACCTGACCTGGTTGTGCCTGGTGGCCAGCCTGGCGCTGGCCGGACGCTTTCTTGATCGCCGCACCCTGCGGGATTTTGGCTTTGCGCTGGATCGGAACTGGTGGCTGGATTTGGGCTTTGGGCTGCTGCTGGGGGCGGTCTTGATGGCCGCGATTTTCGGGGCAGAGTATGCATTAGGCTGGGTGGAGATCCGGGGAAAACTGGAAACCAATG
>DAOQTN010000317.1:0-4014 GCA_035340555.1 Anaerolineaceae bacterium
TGCGTTTCCACCTGGTCGTGGTGGAATACCGCTATAACCAGCCCTGGCCATCGTTATAGCGGTATTCCACCACGTCCAGGTGGAAACGCACCCGGATGGTGTGTCCGGCATACGGGGTCAGATCAATTGCCGGGCTGTCCACCCAGACTTTCTGGGGATCGTCCCAGATCTGATACACGCTGGTAAAACGGGCTTCCGGAACCCCTTCAACCCGCACCTGCACCTGGCGTTGATCCCAGAAGGGATAGGAGCTTTCCGTTTCTGTAAACGACTTGAAGCGCAGATAATAGGTGTTGCCATCCGCAGGAATGGCAATCGGCGGCGAGGTCAGATCGCCGCGCAGGAATTCGCGGTTGAGTTCGGGGTCTTCAAATTCGTCCAGCCGGTAGTAGCGATAAATATCCGGGTCATAATACGCCATGTACTGCAGGTTCGGATCATTGACATCTGTCATCCAGCGCCATAATCCGGTTGTCGTCCAGTCGGCGGGACCGGCGGCAAAGTCGAACCCCAGATCCGGCGACAGCGGCGGGGCCGCCGGCAGTTCGGCAGCGGCAACCGTAAAGGATTTTGAAGCCGTGTAGGAGGAGCCCCCGCTGTTGGTGGCGGTCACCGCCAGGGTGTAATCCCCCGGCAGCAGGCTGCCCACCGCCCAGCTGTTGACCGGGGTGGCATTGATGGTCAGGTTGACCGGCCCGCTCAGGGTGGCATTGTAATGCGTGGCGGAACCGCGCCACCAGGACAGCACCAGAGAATCCGCGCTGGTGACCGTTGTGGAGCCATCCGAGCCCAACACATCAAAAAAGGTGGCCCCGTCCGGGCGTTTGCTGCGTGCCTCGACAATCAGCGAGGAGACCATGTTGGCATTGCCCATGCGGTTATCTGCCAAATTGGCATCATTCCACTCCAGGGCATCGGGCCGGCCGCCCAGCTGAACATCATACAGCACCGCCCGCACATTGGCTCCCACCAGCGCCGAGGCGGCATCATTGTTGGCCAGATTGCCGAGTTGGTAGTAGTAATAGGTGCCGGGATTAAACACCTGGCAGGCCCCCTGGTAGTTGGGCTCGCTGAAGAGCGCCACCTGGTCCGGCGTGGGCTGGCAGCCGGCCGGAACGGCAGCGGCGCAGACATTATTATTCAAAATGCCGCGCAGCCCAGGGTAGCCGGCAGCAATATTGCCTTCAATATCCCAGATGCGCACGGAGACATCCAGCGGCCCCTGGGGCGCCCCGGCCGCGCACAGGTCGAGCGTGGCCAGAAAACTGGTGGAGTGATCGCCCGGAGAGGCCAGACCGGCCTGCCCGATGACATGCCACTGACCGTCCCAGCGGGCCAGCACATCCACCCGCGAAACCCCCACATTGTCCGTTGCCACCCCGCCCACCGTCAGGGTGGGCAGGTTGAAAATATCCCCGCGCGCCGGCAGCAGCAGATCACCGCTGGGTGGATTGGCCCCTTCATTGCCCGAGGTGAACCAGTCTCCGCCCTCATGGCACTCGCTGCCGTACTCGGGAAACAGGGTGGCTTCCTGACAGGTGCGCGGCCGGCCCCCGTTGATGTCGACGTCCAGAAAGGTGATGTCAACCGCCGTCCCCCAGTAGGAATAGGGGTTGGTGTGAACGTGATAATGAAGGTGGCTGCCGGTGGAGGCACCAGTATTGTCCACATTGCCGATAAACTGCCCCTGTGAGACCGGGGCGCCCACGGTCAATTCGGGCGGAATGCTGTTGTAGGCCAGGTGCAGGTATAACTGGTAGGTCGTCGGGCTGGTGCTGGAATCCTCCAGCACCAGATAGTTGACACAACTGTGATCATTGTTGGGGCAGCTGCGGTAAACGCGTGAAACCACCCCACCCCGTGCGGCCAGCAGCGGGAAATTGGTGCTGTCGGCAAAATCAAAGGCATAAAAGCAAGTGGGACAATTGCTGTAAATCAGCACGTGGCCAATACTTTGGGTTAGCCGTTTGGACTGGCCGTAGGCCCAGGGCAGCTTGTATCCGCCAATCGTCTGGATGGAAATTTGCCCGCCCGGCGGCGCCAGATAGGTCTGGGACTGCTCGGCGGTCAGCAGCCCGGCCGGGAGACGGCCGAAGGTTTGGGCCCATTCCTTGTCCGCCTGAAAGGTCAAATCCCAGACGGGCTTGCCCTCATCAAGAATCCCGGTGAGTTGCTGTGCAATCACCAGGCCCGGCTCACTTTCAATCAGTTCGCCTGTTTCGCGATCAGCCAGCACCAGCCAAATCAAGGCGGTTGTGCCATCCTTTGAATAGATGATGCGGTTGATCTGGGGTTCAAAAAACAGGAAGACCGGGACTTCGTCGCGGCGAGCGCACACGCCGGCCTCCAGCAGCTCGGCCAGCTGTTCGTCCGGGTTGGGTGCGGGCGGCGGATCATCCGCTTGCGCCAGGGCGGGCAGCAGCAGACTGGACAGCAGCACAACCAGCAGACAAAGCGTGAGCAGGGGGCGAATGCGGCGCATGGGGGATCCTCCTGGGGGAAATTACAACCCGGCAACAAAAGTTTCCAGTGTGACAGCCGCGTCAGCCGAGGCACTGGTTTTTATCTGTTCATCCATGTCCAGCAGTTGATGGTAGATGCTGATCAGTTGTTCGGATGAATAGCGGCGGGCCTGCTGGGTCAGCTTGTTCCATTGATAAGAGGACCGGACATCAAACCGCACCAGGACTTCACCAACCGGCCTCCCCTCCTGAAGCGCCTCCCGCGTGACCAGCAGCAGTCGAAATTGTCGTACCATCATGCCAAAGATGGCAATCGGATCCGATTCGTCCAGCAGTTGATGCAGGACTCGCTGGGCGCGGGATACATCCCCCATGCCCATGGCATCCACCATTTCAAATATATTGGTCTCCCCCCGGGGAGCGGTAAGCAGGGCAATGTCCTCCTCCTCCACCGGACGCCGGTAATCCACATAGGTCAGCAGTTTTTCTATCTCGCGGCTGGCCTGTTCGGTGTCATTACCCATTTCGCCGGCCAGGGCCCGGGCGGCATCCGGAGAGATCTGGCCGCCCATCTTTTTCACCCGCGCGGTGATCCAACCTGGCATCTCCGCCGCGCCCGGCAGCCGGAATTCCTGAATATGGGCCCGGCCTTTGTTTTTATCATCAGCCGCCCAGCGGCGCAGCCAGTGGGTGCTGTGAATCGTCTTCCAGTCCGGCTCCCGGCCGCCTGCCCATTCGTCGTCAATCACCAATACCAGGGCTGTGGTGGGCGGCAGCCCGGTCAGCAGCTTGCGGAAAGCGTCCCGGGCCGACTCGCTGTTCATCCGCGTCAGGGGATGTTCCAGGATCACCAGGCGGCGATCGGTCAGGAAAGGCAGGGCGCCAACCGCCGAATGCAGGTCCTCATCGGTCATCTGCCGGCCATCCAGGCGGGTGGTGTTCAACTCCGCCATCGCCGGGTCGCCCATCTTTTCAACCATCAGCTGGACGTAACCGCGCATGGCATGGGCATCATCACCATGGAGTATAAAAAGGACGGGTTTGGGAGAGTCGCTCATCAATTAAATCATACCATGTTTCAAGTTTTTCACTCTCCAATCCGGCCGGCCAAAGCCGCCCCCGGATCAACAGAGGCCGGCACACCCGATGCCAAAACGGTGGCTGCGTCCCAGACCGTCACGGCCGGACACAGGGGGCGTGGCCGTCAAGGCTGGACACAGGGGTCAGGGTGGGTCAGGGTGGGTCGGGGTGGTCATGACGGGTCGGGGTGGGTCGGGGTGGTCATGACGGGTCGGGGTGATTGTGGCAAGGTGGAAAAGCCGGGCTGCCTTTGCCCCTGTGACAATACCACCAAGGCCGCGGTCCAACAGCGGGAAGGAGTCATCCGGACCAAACCGGTGCGATTAAACCTCGACTTGAATGGCACTGCCGCTTTCATAACGCCGCAGCCCGCGCTGGAAGACAAAAATCGCCAGCAGGAGGAAGGCCACCGCTCCACCCAGTAAAATCGCCAGCGTTTGCCAGGTGAAGTGACGGGTGAAGGAAGCTGGCA
>DAOQTN010000318.1:0-4002 GCA_035340555.1 Anaerolineaceae bacterium
CCTGCCGGGTTTCGGCTTCAATGCCACCCTCAACCAGGTTGTTTGTGGCCGGATCGAGGCCAATCTGTCCGGATGTAAACAGGAAATGACCGGCAACCACCCCAACCGAATATGGACCGATGGCCTTGGGGGCCCGGTCGGATTGCAGGGCTTTACGTTCACAGCAGCTCATGATGTCCTCCATTACTGAATGTTGTAGATTTGAATGTGGTGATTAAGACAACCGGGTGCGGCAGATGAGATCCTGGCCGCACCCGGAATTATACCCCAGCCGGATTAATAGTGCAGGCCGTCCGATTTTTCCAGCACCCGGCGGCGGAAGATCCAGTAGGACCAACCCTGGTAGGCCAGTACCACCGGCACCAGGATTAATGCCACGATGCTCATAATCTTCAACGTAGCCGGGCTGGAGGCCGCATTGGCAATGGTCAGGCTGAAGGCCGGATCCAGGTTGGAAACCAGCACCCGCGGGAAGAGGGCCACAAAGATGGTCGCCACCGCCAGCAGGATCGTCGCCACCAGGGCAATGAAGGCCCGCCCGTCACGCCGGCGCAGGATGAACAATCCCGCCACCAGCAGGGCCACCACCGCGGCCACCGCCAGCCCGATCACCACCACCGGCGGCACCTGCAGGCCGGCCACAACATCCGTCAGGGTGAGGGTCAAGCCAACGAATAAAGCCAGGGCAATCAGGGCGGGCAGCCAGAGCCGGGCAGCCCAGCGGCGGGCGTCCGCGGCCAGCGGCTCGGTGGTTTTGAGGGACAGGAACACTGCGCCATGCAGCATGATGATCAGCAGGGAGACCACCCCACCCAGCAGCGCCAGCGGCTGGACCAGATCGATGAACCCGCCCTCGATCGTCATGGCGGCGTTGACCGGGACCCCCAGGATGAAGTCGGCAAACGCCACGCCCCACAGCAGGGCCGGAATCAGGCTGCCGGCAAAAATCGCCCAGTCCCAGATGCTGCGCCAAAGGGGCGCCTCATCCTTGCTGCGAAATTCCAGCGCCGCACCGCGCAGGATCAAGCCGATGAGGATTAAAAAGAGGGGCAGATAGAAGCCGCTGAAAACGGTCGCATACCAGTGCGGGAAGGCGGCAAACATCGCTCCGCCGGCGGTGATCAGCCAGACTTCATTGCCGTCCCAGTGGGGGCCGATGGTGTTGATCACCACCCGGCGCCGTAAATCCGTGCGGGCCACGAACGGCAGCAGGATGCCCACGCCCAGGTCAAACCCTTCCAGGACAAAATAGCCCGTGAACAGCACGGCTATCAAGATAAACCAGATGACATTCAGATCCATGATTATTCCTCCTGTAAGCCTAGTGCCGGGTGTTTTGATGGGCGGGAACCGTGCGGGCGTATTTCGCCAGCAGGTAGACATCCGCCGCCATGAGCAGGGCATAGATCAACGTAAAGCCGATCAGGCTGGTCAGAACCATGCCCGAGCTCAGGTTGGGCGAAATCGCATCTGCCAGGGTCAGTTGATCGTAAACCACCCAGGGTTGGCGGCCCATTTCCGTCAGCAGCCAACCAAAGGTATTCGCCAAAAACGGCAGGGCAATGGCCAACGGGAAGGTGCGCAGCAGCACCGTGGGGATCGTCTTTTTGCGCCAGAGCATAAAGATGACATAGGCGGCCAGCAGGATCATCGCTGTGCCCAGCCCCACCATCAAGCGGAAGGACCAGAAAGTCACCGCCACCGGCGGGATGTAGTTGCCGGGGCCGTGGTCCGCCTCAAAGGCGGCCTGCAGTTCCTTGATGCCCTTGACTTCGCCGGAGAAGCGGTTGTAGGACAGGAAGCTCAACATGCCCGGGATGCGCCACGCAAAGGTGTTTTGCTGGGCCGCTTCGTCGATGCCGGCAATCAGGGAAAAGGCGGCCGGATCCTCGGTTTCCCAGAGTGCTTCCGCCGCGGCCATCTTCATGGGTTGGGTGCGGACGGTGTTTTGCCCCTGGGCATGCCCGATCACCGCCACCCCCAACGAGCCAATCAGGGCGACCATCGCAGCCAGGCGGAAGGAAATCCCGAACATCTCCACATGCTCCTTGCGGATCAGGTGATAGGCACTGATTCCGAGCATGAAAAAGGCCCCGGTGCTGATCCCGCCCAACAGGACGTGGGGGAACTGGTACCAGACATTGGGATTGGTCAGCAGCGCAAAGAAGTTGGTCATCACCAACCGGCCGTTTTCCGTCACAAATCCGGTGGGCTGCTGCATGAAGGAATTGGCAATCAATATCCACAACGCCGAGAGCATGGACGAGATCGACACCAGCCAGATGGCGGCCAGGTGCATCCGGCGGGAGAGCTTCTCCCAGCCAAAAATCCAGACCCCCAGGAAGGTTGACTCAATAAAAAAGGCCAGCAGGGCTTCGATCGCCAGTGGGGCGCCAAAGATATCGCCGACGTAACGCGAATACTCCGACCAGTTCATGCCAAACTGGAATTCCTGCACGATGCCGGTGACCACGCCCATGGCGAAGTTGATCACAAAGAGCTTGCCCCAAAATCGGGTCAGCCGTTTATAGACCTCCTTGCCGGTGCGGACATAGCGGGTTTCCAAAATGGCCACCAGCAGGCCCAACCCCAACGTCAGCGGCACAAAAAAGAAGTGGTAGACGGTGGTGATGGCAAACTGCCAGCGCGAGAGAATCAGGGTCAAACCATCCATGGCTGCGCTCCTATAGTTAAAATTCCTGAATCAGGGATGGCTTAATTTTACCTGTAAAGTGCTGGAAATGACAACCCAAACCCATCCCCATTTACCCGCCGCCGCGGGCCTCTCATCCGCCGCAGGCCTCTCATCCGCCGCAAGCCTCTCATCCGCCGCAGGCTCTTGCCAAAGCCCGCACCGGCGCCTGGTCCGACGCCTGGGCTGATGCCCTTGCCAATGTCCTCCGCACCGGCGCCCGGGCCTGGGCCTCCCGCCCCACCGCCCCGGTCCCCGGTTCAGACCCGTCGGCGGTGGACCAGTTCCAGGCAGATCTCCTGGAAGCGTTCCGTCCAGGCGGCACGCAGAAAATGCTCCGTGACCGCCCGCCGGCCGGCCGCCCCCATGGCGCGGGCGGCTTCCCGGTCGTCGGCCAGGCGCACCGCGGCAGCAGCCAGGGCCGGGCCATCGCCAGGCTGGCAGAAAATGCCCGCCCCGGCTGTCTCCACCACCTCCCGGATCACGCCGTCGATGGCCAGGATGACCGGCCGGGCCGCGGCCATGTAATCAAAAACCTTGTTGGGATAGGTGGTGCGGTACAGGTCAATGGGCTTCAGGATGGCAATACAGGCATCCGCCGCCGCCAGGACGCCGGCCATCTGATTTTTGGACGCGGGGGGCGCGAAAATGACATTGGGCAGATCGCGGGCGGACTCCTGCAGGGCCCCCTTCTCCTTGCCGGCTCCGACCAGCATAAAGACGATGTCCGACCGTTCACGCAGCTGCCGGGCGGCCGTGATCACCACACCCAGATCGTTGGACATCCCGTGCGCCCCGGCGTACAGCACCAAGAAGCGATCCCCCACGTCGTTCGCGGCGCGAAACGCCGCGCCGGTATCGCTGGGGGTGAACATGGCCGGATCAGCGCCGTTGGCCACCAGATCCACCTGGCGGGCGCCGCGCCCGGTCACATGGGCACTGAACCCCGGCGAATTGACCACCACCCGGTCGGCATGGGTGTACAGGAAACGCTCCAGCCACTCGGACAGGGTGATCAGCAGGTGGTTTTTGAGCACCCCCACGGCAATGGCAAAAGCCGGCCACAAATCCCGCACCTCAAACAGGAAGGGCACCCGCTTGAGCCGGGCCAGCAGCCAGGCGGTCCACCCTTGGAAAATCGGCGGCGAGGTACCCCAGACCAGATCCACCTGGCGCACCCCCAGCCCCACCCAGAACGACGAGATCATGAAACTTAAAAAGCTGAAAACCCGGTAGACAAAGCTGCGGTGAAGCGACGGCAGGGTGTAGGTGCGCAGAATGGTGACACCCGGGAAGGGCTCCTCCCGGCT
>DAOQTN010000319.1:0-3975 GCA_035340555.1 Anaerolineaceae bacterium
AGGGGACGATGAAACCAACAAATCCCAGATAAAGCGCGGGGGGATGAAAAACCATGCCCGGGTGCCGCAGCAGGGGATTCATCCCCCGGCCGTCAAGCGGGATCAGCGGCAGGGCCCCGGTGGGCTGGAAGAGGGCGACCATCTCACTGCCCCCCGCCGTCCGCCAAAAGCGGACAAAGGGATTTTCGATAAAAATCACCAGGCTGAGGAAAAATATCAACGTCAGGGCAATGGTCAGGAGGATCCAGGGGAGCAGATCCTGATTGGTGCGCCAGGGACGCAGGCCGATCAGAAATACAGACAGGGACAACAGCCAGCACCAAAACAGCAGTGACCCGGATTGGCCGCCCCAGATGGCAGCCAGTTTGAGGTATAGCGGCATTGAATTGCTGGCCACGTTGTAGACATATTGAACCTGATAATCCCCGGCCAGGATCAATCCGATCAGTCCCAGTGCGGAAAGTGACAACAGGGGGAACGTCAGGACCGCAGCGGAGCGGGCACTCTCAACCCACACCCGGGCGTTCCGGGTGGCACCAATCACGGCGGCAACCCCGCTGTAAAAGGTGATGATCAGGGTGATGATAAGCAGGCCAAAGCCGACGTTGGAGATGAGCATTGGTTATTCCTGGGGAATATCGGTCTCTGCCTGCAGCGGCCGATCCTCTTCGTAACGCGAGGGGCACTTAAGCAGCAGTTCCTCGGCTTCAAACACCCCATCCGAACGCAGCACGCCGGTGGCGATGGCCTGGGCTTCATTTTTTAACTGGTCGGGACGGATTCCCCGGTAGACAATGTCCAAACGGGTGCGGGTGGGATCCTGCACGGCCGCATGCAGCACAGCCGCCAGGCCACCCTGAGCCTCAATTTCACCATTGTCGCCAGGAATGGCAACAATGGTGAAACTCAGCAAGTCAGTCTGCGGGTCATAATGGATGGTATCACCCAGAACCGCCCCGGAGATACGCACATGGCGGTTATCCAGTTGCTCTGACTGCTGCAGCAGTTCGTCCACCGTCAGATAATACTGGGAGTTCTTCTGGGTGGCAGACGTTATGAGAAAGATCATTGCAGCCAGAATGATCAGGCCGCCGATGATATATTTAGCACGCATGCAATAATTCCTCCGGAAAATAAGCGGAATCCGCTCTTTGGTCATTTTCTCACATTGGGATTAACAGAGACTGAAAACTCTTTAAGACAGATGTGAGAATCAATTAAGGTTGGGGAAGCTCGAATTATACCAAATTTTGTCCTTTTAGGGCAATTATTTTGGCTGCCATGCGATTGCCCGGGGCTGATCAGTGCGACCGGTCCCCCGGGCGGGTCAATCGGGTCAGCACCGGATGAAAATCCCAGGGAATGTGATTGCTCGTCAACAAATCTATCAGACCACTGCGTTCGATGATGCGGCGGCGGGACAGGTCAGCCGGGCCGCGCTGGGCAAGCGTCCAGAGGAGATCCGCCACATCAAGGGCCGCACGCGGATGGCCCAGGGATGCGGCCTGACGCGTTCGACTGTCAAGCATCTGGCGCTGGCCGCCAAGCCAGTGGCCCAGGGTCTGCAGGATCTCCACCGGTGATTGAACCAGTTCGCCGGCCCCGTTTTCGACCACATAGGCAGCATTGCCGGTCTCTTGGCCGGGAATGGCATCCACCAATAACAGCGGCAAACCAGCTGCCAGCGCTTCGGTCACAATCAGGCCACCGGCCTTGCAAATAATGAGGTCTGCAGCCAGCATCATTTCCGGAATATTGGCGGCAAATTCATAAACGTGGGCCGGAATATGCCACTCCAGACTGCGCAGTTCGGCAAAAAGCTCCGCATCCCGCCCGGCAACCGCAATGGCCTGCAGCGGCGCGCCAAAATGGTTCACCACGTTCAGCGCGTCCACCAGACGATCAACCCGCCGGGAGCCCACCGCTAGGACGGTCAGCAGGTTTGGATCCCAACCCAGTCGGGCGCGCAGCTCCGCTTTGGACGGCCGGGGCGCGGCAAACAGTGGATTCACCGGGATGCCCAGGGGATGGATCTGATCCGGGCCCAGGCCGTGGCTCAGTGCCAAGCCCTGCACAATCGGCGTCGGCACCACACAGGCATCCACCCGGGGAACAAACCAGGTGCGGTGCACGGTAGCCAGGTCCGTCACCGTGGTGACCAGGGGAATATGGCGGCGGTTGATCGCGTAGACCGACAGCAGCGGGATTTGGTAGAGCGGATAGGTGGTTAAAATGGCATCCGGTTGATGGGTGTCAATCAGATCACGCATCACCTCGTAAAGCAACAGGGTCAGGGCACTCTCCATGATGGCTGAAGGGACCACATAGTCACTGGCGTCATAGCCCAGCTGATATAGCTGTGGCGACAGCCGGACAATGCGGTCGTAATCGGCCGCACTTTCCCGCAGGATGGGGGCGACGCGGGGATCATCAATGGGGTTAATAATATCCACCTGGCAGCGTCCGGCATACTGCTGCTTAAACGCTGCGGCTACCGCGTTGGCTGCACTGCGGTGGCCAAAACCGGCGTCCGCAGTCAGGATCAGAATTCGCCTGGGTCGGTCCATGGGCATCACCTCCAGAGCGCCATCGCGCCATTATTCCGGCCGGGGTTGGCCTTGCAACACTTCCAACAGCAACTGCAGCGCCATTTCTGCGCTGAAAGCCTTGTTTTCCTGGCGGTCTCCGTGGCCAATAAAATGCCAGGCAAAATCGCCCTCCGGGGCACTGATCCCAATCCACACCAATCCCACCGGCTTGTCTGGCGTGGCGCCTCCCGGACCAGCAATGCCGCTGACCGACAGACCGATGACTTTATCCAGCGTTGATTCCCCGCCCAGGGATTGCCGCACACCGCGGGCCATTTCCAGAACCGTTGCGCGGCTGACCGCGCCATGGGTCAGCAGGGTTTCAGGGTGCACGCCAAGGATGCGTTCCTTGACGCTGTACGCATAGGCGGTGATGCTACCCAGGTAGTAGGCGGATGAACCCGGAACATTGGTGATCAAATGGCCAATCAGTCCCCCGGTACACGACTCTGCCACAACCAGCTTGAGATCCCGCCGGTGCAGCCAGTCTCCAATCAGGATTTCCAAAGATGTTGTCAAACCCAACCTCGTCATTCAGGATGGCTTCAATTATAAAATATGCCATCCGGATTGGGGGGGCAAATATTCGAGCCCGGACATTTTCTCAGGTACAATTGCCCAAATGGTAAAAATCACAAAACTCATCCCGGTTTTTCTGATCCTGCTGGCCTTGGGTGCCCGGCTGTTGCCCGGGCCGCGCACGATTGATGATTCGTACATCACCTTTCGGTACGCCCGCAACCTGCTGGCCGGGGAGGGATTTGTCTACAATCCCGGGGTGCCGGTTCAGGGAACCACCACCCCGCTCTACACCCTCTTGATGACCGGGTTGGGCGGTCTGGCCGGGGGCTCAACGGCGGATTTTCCGGTGATTGCCTGGCTGTTCAACGCGGTTGCGGATGCCGCCACCGTCATCCTGCTGTGGTTGCTCGGGCGGCAGGTCCGGCATGAACTGGCCGGTCTGGCAACGGCCTTGGTTTGGGCGGTGGCCCCCTACAGTGTGACCTTTTCCATCGGCGGGCTGGAAACCAGCCTGTACACACTGCTGCTGACCGGGTTGGCCTATGCCTACACCAGCCGGAGGAATCTGCTGACCGGCTTGTTGGGCGCGCTGGCCCTGCTCACCCGACCGGATGCGCTGATCTTCCTGGGTCCTTTAATCCTGGATCGATTGATCCGGGCGGTTCGCCCCGGTCTGCTGGGGTTAAAAACCACGCCTGAACGTCTGACGGTGGCGGAGGTGCTGGCCTTTGCCATGCCGGTCGCGGCCTGGTTTGGTTTTGCCACCCTGACGTTTGGCAGTCCCCTGCCCCATTCGGTGCAGGCCAAACTGCTGGCTTACCGGCTGGAGCCCTATGAGGCCTTGATCCGGCTGATCCAGCATTAT
>DAOQTN010000320.1:0-3974 GCA_035340555.1 Anaerolineaceae bacterium
GGCTGCTCGCCGCGCCGCTCTACCGCTGGCCGTCTAACAACCTTTGAGCGCTCCCCAGCGGGGGGTGCGGGTGGTGTTGGACGACACCGGGGCTGCCCTGGCGGACTTTTACCGCCTGCACTGGCTGACCCGCCGCCGCCAGGGCGTGCCGGTGCAGCCGGTCAAATTCTTCAAAAACCTGGTGGCCGGGTTTTTCCCGGCCGGGGAGGGCTTTTTCCTGCTGGCCTGCCAGGAGGACACCTGTCTGGCAGCAGCCCTCTTCCTGCGCTGGAATGATGTCCTGACCTACAAATACGGCGCCTCCGATCCGGCCGGTCTGCCGCTGCGGCCCAATGACCTGATTTTCTGGGAGGCCATCCGCTGGGGCTGCGCCCACGGCTGCCGCAGTCTGGATCTGGGGCGCACCGACCTGGATAATCGCGGGCTGCGGGATTTCAAGACCCGCTGGGGGGCGGAGGAAACCGCCCTGGTGTACACCTATTTTCCCCAAGCGCCCGACCCGGCTGAAAGCCGGCTGCGCCGGGCCGCCAGCCGGGCGATCCGGCAGTTACCGCCCTGGTTTTGCCGCGCCCTGGGCGAGACGCTCTACCGCTACGCGGCCTGAAGGGAGTCCCCATGGACGTGCCAACCTGGTTTCGCAAGCGGGGCTTGAAGTTCATCATGGAGCGCGGGCGCAGCCTGCTGGGGGGGTACGGCCTGACGGCCGGCCGGGCGATGCGGCGCGTCAACACCCTGATGGACCTGTTTGAGATCTTTGACTGCCACCCGACCTTTGCCGTGCCCGGCCAGGTCGCGGTGCGCCACGCGGATTTTATCCGCGGCCTGCAGGAACGGGGTGCGGAGATTGCCGTCCACAGCTACCACCATGTCGACCTGAACACGCTGCCGCTGGAGGCGGCCAGTGAACAACTGCAGCGCGGGGCGGACTGCTTTGAGGAACTGGGGCTCTCGGCTCACGGCTTTCGCTGCCCGTACCTGGGCTGCAGCGCGGCCCTGCTGGCAGCACTGCCGCCGGGGCTGTTTTCGTATTCCAGCAACCGGGCGATCCGCTGGGGCCTGCCGTTCACCGCCGAACAGGCGGAGCGCAGCGCTCACGTTTTTGAGACCATTGACCGGTTTTATGCTCCGCTGGATGGAACCCGGGTG
This sequence comes from Anaerolineaceae bacterium, assembly GCA_035340555.1. Lineage (GTDB taxonomy): Bacteria > Chloroflexota > Anaerolineae > Anaerolineales > Anaerolineaceae > JAGOFZ01. Next base: position 1,147 of record DAOQTN010000320.1, read on the forward strand.
CGCTGCCTGCCCTGGATCGAAGCGGGCCTGGTGGAACTCCCGGTCAGCGTCCCGGATGATCTGCAGCTGCATACCGGTTTGGGCTACACCGGGGTGGGGGTGGCCGCCGCCTGGATCGACATCCTGCGGCGCACCCATGCCGGCGGTGAACTGTTCAACCTGATGTTCCATCCCGAGCTGGCCGCCTTCTGCGCCGAACCCCTGGCCATGCTGCTGGAGGCGGCGCGGGAACTGCGCCCGGGGGTCTGGATCGCCCGGCTGGCGGATGTGGCAGCCTGGTGGCGGCAGAAGAGTGCGTTGCGGGTGCAGATTTTAGCCGAAACCGACGACACCCTGCCGGTGATGCTGCCGGGCGGCAACGGTGTTTTCTGGGTGGGGCGCGGCCTGGAGCGGCCGGCGGAAGTTTTCTGGGACCGCGGCTACAGCCGGCTGCCAACCGGGGTGAACCATTTTCCGGCCGGGCGGCGCCCGTTCATCGGACTGCCGCCGGAGGCCTCCCCGGCGTTGGTGCATTCCCTGCAGAGCCAGGGATATCTGGTCGACCGCAGTGAGCTGGCGGGACGCTGCGCCATCCGGTTTGATATCCGGCAGCTGAACGCGCTGGGGGATGAGCGGGCTGTGGGGGCGGAAATTGAGCGCATGCCCGGCCCGGTCATTCGTTTATGGCCCTGGCCCAACGGCATGCGCTCGGCATTGTGCATTACCGGCGATCTGGACGCCTTATCCCTGTTGGATTACACCGCCCGGCTGACCGCCCGTTGATGCGCTGATTATTGACCAAACTGGAATTCGAAGATGCCCATGTCGGGCGTGCCGCCCGTGGGGACGGGGTTGCCTTCGTAGTCATAGGCGTAGCCCAGGTCGGTGCCGCTGTCGATGGCGGGGCTGCTGTCCAACAGGTGATAGTCGCCGCCGTAGACGTCCACAAAGAGGGGATCACCGCGCACTTCGCCCGGTCCCAACTCGAACGAATTGCTCCCGTTGGGCAGGTAGTAGATGTTATGCTCATGGACGAAGCTGTAGCTGGTGGCCAGTTTGTCGAAGTTTTCCAGGTAGAAGATGTTGTTGCGCATGATCAGCATCTCGGGGGTGGCGGGGGCTCCCAGGAACAGGATGGCGGCCGCGAAACCCTCGGGGGTGGTGTCCACCACGGTGTTGTTCTCGAAATACAACCCGCGAATGTCGCTGGCAAAGCCACCGCTGAGGTGGAGGCCCAGCGGGCGGCCGCTGTTGACCATCATGTTGTAGGCGATGACGTTGTCATAGGCCGTGCCGCCGCCGATCTCGGTGAACCCCTTGGTGTTGAAGGAATAGTTGTGATGGATGTAGGAGCCGTTCACGTCGCGGTAGAACTCCACCGCGCCGCCGTCCTCACCGTAGTCGTAGCTGGGCGCCCGGCAGTTGATGATGCGGTTGTAGGCGACCTCGTTATAATGATTGAAGAGCCACACACCCACCGCGCCGTAGTCGTCATCCCCGCCCGGGGTGTTGCGCACCATGGTCAGATCATGGATGTGGTTGAACAGGACCCGGTTGTACTGGCCGTGGACATTGATGCCCTCACCCGTCAGGGTGGCCTCGATGTAGCGCACGATATTGTGGTCGGCGCCGGTGTCAATGTACACCCCCGACAGCTGGGCTTCCTGGACCCGGACGAACTCCAGGATGACATAGTCGGCGCGGATTTTGACCGCGTTGGTCAGATTGGAGATGGAGCCGGGGTTGCGGAAGACCGGCAGGGGCAGCTCGGTGTTGCCGTAGGCGGTGAAGGTGATCGGCGCCTGCGGGGTGCCGGAGTTGTCGATCACCCAGCTGCCCGTCCAGGTGGAGCCGCGCCGCAGGTAGATGGTGGTCCCGGGCTCGTAATTGACCGCGTTCAACTTGGTCAGGCTCTGCCAGGGGCTGGTGGGGCTCGTGCCGCTGTTGGCGTCCGAGCCGTTCACGCTGTCAAAGAAATAGCGCGGTCCGGGTTGGATCGTGGCCACAATGGGCAGATAAATGGACCGGGTGGCTTGGGGTACGACGGTTTCAGTTTGAGGTTCGGTGCCGGCTTCAGTGCCGGTCTCAGAGCCGGTTTCCGGGCCGGCTTCAGGGGTCGCTTGGGGCGGCAGGCTGTCGTCGGCCAAGGGGGTGGCGACGCCGGTATCCATCGTCCGGCAGCCCATTAACATTAACATGGCGATGATCAGGACCAGCCGCAGCCAGGTCGGGAGAACCCGGCGGTTGAGGTTGATTGTTGATTTCATTTCTTTTATGGTTCCTAATGGCCCAGGCCCACGGGTGGCCCGGACGGGGTAATAAAAAATCCCGGGGGAATGCCCCCCAGGATTGCTACGGGTGAGATGATAACGGCTATTGCAAACTGCCTTGATAATCTGCGACGTTCATGGCCTTTCTCGTACCTGACAGTGCATATCTTATCATAAATTGTTTACCGATTTGCCTAACAATTATGCAAGGCTTTGGCCCCGCCGGGCGCTGGTGAGCAGCAGGGCACCTAACAAAGCTGCAAGGCCGATGCCATCAAACAGGATGAAGCGGCTCACCGAGGCGGCGATGACCGGGTGTCCGGCGGGAAAGCTCGCTAGCAGCAGGCTTTCCCCGATCAGGCCGATGGCCTGCATGGCCAGGGCTTCATACAGGGACACCCGCCAACGCACCGGGTGCGCCAGCGCCACCCCGTACGGCACGTTCCACATCAGAAAGAGGCTCGCCACCTCGTCCGGCATCGTTGCCATGAAGTCCCGCCAGGCGCGGAAGACCGTCGGGGCAGCGTCCAGGGGATAGAACGGCGCGGCGAGCGTCACCTCCGGCCCGAGCGGATGCAC
>DAOQTN010000321.1:0-3971 GCA_035340555.1 Anaerolineaceae bacterium
TGAGCTTTGTATCACCATACCGGGACTTTGGCGGCCAGGAAATGCTCAAATAATCCCCCCGGGGTTTCACAGTCCACAGTCAATTCCCGTAAATGAACTAGGCACCGGGTATAATAAATGCCCGGTGCGCCTTTTGGCAATCATGCACCAACAGGAAATGCAAACATGAGCCAGTTGCAGGGGTTGATCTTTGATTTTGATGGATTGATTCTGGAAACCGAACTGCCGATTTTTCAAAGTTGGCGGCAGCTTTTCACGGAATACGGGGCCGAACTTGAGTTGGGTACTTGGGTGCGCTGCGTCGGATCTTCCTATGACGCTTTCAATCCTGCCCTGCATCTGGAGGAACAGATTGGCACGGCAGTCGATCGAGAGGCTCTGCACCGGCGGGCCCAGATCGACTCTAATGTCATCATTGACAATCAACAGCCACTTCCAGGAGTGCAAAGCTTGCTTGAAGACGCACGGCAGCACCACCTCAAACTGGCGGTCGCCTCCAGTTCGGATGCTGCCTGGGTGCATCGCCATCTCCAACGGTTGAATTTGGAAAAGTATTTCCTGGCAGTCTGCACCAGCGATGATGTGGCTGAGGTGAAGCCCAATCCAGCCCTGTATCAGCTGGCGCTGCAACAGCTGGATCTGCAGCCTGCTGAAGCCATCGCTTTTGAGGACTCCCCCAATGGCATCCGGGCGGCCCGTCTGGCGGGCTTGCGTTGCATCGCTGTCCCCAATCCAGTAACGCAATCCTTGGATTTCAGCCACGCCAATGCAATCATTACCTCCCTGGCGGAGATTAATCTGCAGACCCTTTTTCTGCTTGAATGAATCCCCTCGTGCTTGAATGAATACCCTCTTGAATAAAACAAGGCTCCAAGTGTATACTTGTCCAGATGATCTTTCGGCTGTCTCCATCGTGTTGCAGTGCATTGTGCGGAAATTCAATCTCCTACGAGGATCCGTTTGAAACTGGAAAAATTGCTGGGGTTGCTGCCTGAAACTTACAGCGTGATTGACCGCGAGATGATTGCGCGGGCTTATCACACAGCTGAAGAAGTCCATGCTGATCAAAAGCGAGCGGCGGGCGAACCATATAGTTCGCACTGTCTCGCCACGGCAATCATTCTGGCCGAGCTAAAGGTCAGTCCGACGATGATTGCCGCCGGGCTGCTGCACGACGCGCCACTGGACACCAAATTTTCACTGGCGGACATCCGGCGGGAATTTGGGGATGAAATCGGCCTGCTGGTCGAAGGCGTCTGTCGGCTGACCAACATCCCCAACATCACCCGGGCGGATCAGCATCTGGAAATCGTTGATTCAGTGAACGCCCGTCTGGCTTTGGTGGCCAACGCCGATCCGCCATCCAACAACCGCCGGGTCGAACAAAACAACGAGGCTGTTCGCAAACTCTTTTTATCCATGGGGGACGATGTTCGCATCGTGGTGATCAAACTGGCCGAGCACCTTCACAATATGCGAACGTTGGGTGCACTGCCCGATGCTTTCAGGTTGCGGATTGCCCAACAAACTCTGGATGTATTTGCGCCGCTGGCAAACCGCCTCGGCATCTGGCAGATCAAGTGGGAGTTGGAAGATCTGGCTTTCCGACATATTAATCCTGAAAAATTTAAAGAAATTTCGGACAAACTAGCCGACCGTCGGGAAGACCGTGAGCAGCAAGTGCGGACCATCATCGGTCAATTGAAAAAGGTCATGGGGGAAGCCAATATTGAGGCGGATATTTCCGGACGACCCAAACATATATATTCAATTTATCGAAAAATGGTGGATAAAGGCAAACCATTTGAAATGGTGCGCGATCTACGGGGAGTGCGTCTGATTGTCCCCGACGTTCCGACCTGCTATATGGCCTTGGGGATCATTCACACCCGCTGGCGCCCGATTCCAAACGAGTTTGATGATTACATTGCCGTCCCCAAGGAAAACAATTATCAATCCCTGCACACCGCCGTGATCTACGACGACGGCAAGCCCTTGGAAGTGCAGATCCGTTCCCGGGAAATGCACGAGAATGCTGAATACGGCATCGCGTCACACTGGCGTTATAAGGAAAAGGGGTTGCGGACCGATCAATCCTATGAACAACGTGTCAATTGGTTGCGCCGGCTGCTGGAATGGCGCAGTGAACTTGAAGACTCCCAGGATGCCCTGGATGGGATGAAAGGGGATGTATTCCAGGACCGGGTTTATGTCTTCACGCCGCGTGGGGACATCATCGATATGCCTGCCAATGCAACCCCCATTGATTTCGCCTATCATGTCCACACCGAGATTGGGCACCGTTGCCGAGGGGCGCGCATCAATGGCAAGCTGGTCAGTCTGGATTACTGCCTGAAAACCGGTGATCAGGTGGAAATCCTGACCGCCAAGCAGGGTGGTCCCAGCCGGGATTGGCTCAACTCCGCTCTGGGCTTGGTCCGGACGTCCCGCGCCAGAGCCAAAATTCGATCCTGGTTTGTCCACCAAGACCGGGAGCACAATCTGTCCCAAGGCAAAGCCATGCTGGAACGTGAGCTGAAGCGCCTGGCATTGACCAACATCGATCTTGAAAAGCTGGCCCGAACATTTGATTACCCTGGCAGTGAGGAGCTTTTTGTGGCGCTCGGGTCCGGCAGCCTGGCCATCGGCCGGGTGGTGCATGAACTTAGTGAGGAGGATCTGGAGCAGCGGGATCAAATCACCCAAGGCAGCGCCGGTATCCGTCCCAGTTCGGCCGGCCTCAGCGTGACGGGTTTGAAGGGGCTGTTAACCACCATAGCCCGATGCTGCAACCCGGCCCCCGGGGACGAGGTGATCGGTTACATCACCCAGGGACGCGGTGCAACCATCCATCGCGTGGATTGTCCCAACCTGCCCCGTCTGGCAGAGATCAGCCCGGATCGGTTAATCAAGGTGAGTTGGGGCGAAACCCCGCACACCTATCCCGTGGACATTGAAATCAAGGCTTACGACCGGCAGGGGCTCATGGCAGAAATCTCAACCATCCTGGATAACGAGAATATCAACGTGCGGGATATTCAAATGCACATTGCCCACAATCTTGCCACCATCCGCATCATGGTGGATGTACGGGACATTGCCCAACTCAGCCGGGTTCTCACAAGACTGGAAAATATTCCCAATGTCATGGAGGCCCACCGCACGCGACCGGGGTAATCCCACCCGTCGATCTGCCGCGGGGCAAACCACCGGTCATTCAAGGTCATTCACGGTCATTCACGGTCATTCACGGTCATTCACGGTCACACACCGCTTACCGCCAGGGGGGACATCCACCCAATTTCCCCCACCAGATTTTTTCCAGCCACCGCGACCTTTCCCCCATTGAAATTTCCCTGCCTGAAATTATCCACTATCAGGATTTCCCGTTATTTTCCCGTTATTTTACCGTTATTTTACCGCTATTTTCCCGCCCAAATCTTGTCGGATTACTGTCGTTGGGGTAAAATCGCACACTACGCGAAATTGCCCCAAAAACCATAATGGGTTTGATCACACACGTAGAGACCACCACCGTAAAGACTATGACCATGGAGGATTGATATGCCAAAAGTTCGCTGTCATTATCTCGACTGCGGTTTTCTGGATGAAGGCGTATGTACAGCAGCGATGGTTGAATTCGACCCTGATTCCGGATGCATGACTTATTCTGCAAATGCAGGGGCTCTGAATGGAGATGATTGGGAAGAAGAAGAGGACCTGGAGGAATGGGAAGAACTTGAAGATGAAGACGAAGAGGATGAACTCTGGCTTGATGAAGATGAAGACACGGAATCTTGAATCCGTCCTATGCCGAGCATGAACTCCGTCACAACTACCTCGTCAATCTAGCCGATGGGGGATTCTTTGGGTTTGCGATCGGAGTGTCGTCGTTTTCCGCCATACTGCCCTTGTTTGTGGCCAGGTTCACAGACTCGGCTGTCCTGATTGGCCTGATCACAGCAATTCAT
>DAOQTN010000322.1:0-3963 GCA_035340555.1 Anaerolineaceae bacterium
CCAGGGCATCCGATTTCAACCAGGTGACGGGAATGATCTCCACCTCGCGCCAGAATTTGCTCCAGGTCAACCGGGGTGAGATCAGTTTGCCACTCACCAGGCGGGTGTCTGCATCCAGCAGGGTAAAACGCGTCACCCAGCGTCCGCCTGCCAGCCGGATGTTCTCAAACGTCTCAGGCTGCTTGTAGTGGGGCTGTCCACCCGGCAGGTGGCTGTAGTCGTGATCCTGGTGGATGATCATCACGTCGGACGTGCCATCAATCACCCGCCAGGCATTGCGCCGGGCGGCGTAAATCATCCAGTTGTCCCAGCCTGCCCGGCCCACGGTCAGGTCTGGAATTTCGGTGAAACACTCGCGCGGGAAGATGAAATAATCACTGCCTGCCGGGGGATGCAGCCGGCCGTTTTGGGCCACTGCGGCGCGCAGATGTTCCGGCCAGCCGGCCGGGTACTCCAGCGGGGTGGTTACATCCAGATCCCAACGCTGTCCCACCATCAGAAACCGCCGGGCCTGCGCAGCGGCGGCACGGGTGGCCGCCAGCACATCAGGCAGTAAAATGATGTCTGCATTGACATACGCCAGGTAAGGATGACCGGTTTCCTGGCGGGCCAGGTTGAAGATTGAGGGGATGAGCGGAGTGCCTTGATCGTTGCGTTCAACCTGCGCGATATGTCGCACGCCGAGCTCCCGGGCCGCTTCAGCCAGCCCTTCCTCCTCCCCAACCAGAATCACCTCCACTTCCGGGCCCAGTGCCGTCCAGGAGCGGATGGCATTGCGCTGGATCAGGTCAATATGGGGGTTGGTGAAGGGTTTGGGCGCGCTAAAAATCGTCAGCATGGTTATTTCTCCCCAGAGGCAGGCTGATAACGGTCATCAACATCGGTCATGGTTTTGTGTTGAATGGCGGCATTCATCGGCGCCAGCTGCGGGTTGGCCAGCCAGAAAGCCAATACGTCCCGCCAACTGAAGTCTGGACGATTCTTGAAATGATCAAAGATGATGCGGAGCACTTCCAGGTCGGCCGGGGTGTCCAGCGTCCAGCGCAGGTGTCCATAATCAGTCTCGGCATTGAGTTGCAGCACCTTAAATCGTCCGGGCTCATCATAGAAATAAGGCATCACGTGTTCACGTTCGTGCTTCAATGTGGCTTCGCGCCAGGCCTGCTCCAATCCGGCCAGGCTGCACATTTCCAAATCAAGGCCGATGGGGTAGGTGCGGTGCCAGGGTGGTGGCAGGCGGTTGCAGGCAAAATCCGCCCCTTGTTCATAAAAGGCGGTGATCAATTCGTCAATCTGTTCAGGATCCACCAGCGGGCAGTCGGCGGTAATGCGAATGATGGCCGCAGCCCCGGTAGAACGGGCAGCTTGATAGTAGCGGTCCAGCACATCAAAGGGATGCCCGCGAAAACAAGGCGCATCCAACTGGGCGCACAATCCCGCAATGGGATCGTCGGCCGGGTCGGCGGTCGTTGCCACCAGGACCCCGCTCAACAGGCTGGCCCGCCGGGCGCGGTTAATCACCCACGCCAGCGCGGGTTGACCGCCCAGGTCGAGGAGCACCTTGCCCGGCAGCCGGGAGGAAGTCATGCGGGCTTGAACAATGGCGATGATGCGGGGATGGGTCATGGGTTGATTGTACTCAACTTTTGCGCGCTTTGGCAAAATTAATTGCCAGCTCATAGGCGTTTAGAAGCTTTTGAAAATTCACCCGCCAGTCAGCGCGCCGTTCCGCCAGGGAGCGGGCGGCACGGCTCATTTCCGGCAGGTGCTGGCGGGTCTTGGCTGCGGCAATAATCAGCTCTGCCAGTGCAGCGTGTTCACCATCTGGAAACAACCACCCTTCCACCCCGGGGGTGATCCATTCGCGGTTTCCGGGAATGTCGGAAACAATCACCGGACAACCGCAGGCCAGGGCTTCCATCAGTGAAACCGAGGAGCCATCCGAGTGTGAGGCGCTGATGTACAGATCAGCCGCATGGTAGTAATGGGCCAGGCGCGTCTGGCTGATTTGTCCACCAAAGAGCACCCGGTCCAGCACCTCGGCACGCTGCAGGATTTGCCGCAGTTGGGGACCCAGGGAACCGTCACCCAGCATAAACAACCGCAGGTCCGGTAGCTGGGCGGCGGCCAGGGCAAACGCCCGGGCAACGATGTCAACACCGTACAGCGGCTCCCAGGCACGCAGTGTCAGCAGGGTAAAGGAATCCTCCCAACCCAATTCGGCCCGCTGGGCTGGATTCTGACCGGGCGAAAACCGGCTCAAATCCACCCCCCAGGGGAACAGCACCGTGCGCTCTGCCGGGAAGTGGTATTCGGCAGCTTTTTGCTGCACCGCCTGGCAGTCCCCCAGCAGGATACTGGTGCGTTTGAGGGTAAAGCGGGTGCGTCCGGGCATGCCGGCTGCGCCTTTTAACAGATCGGAGCCCCAAGACATGGTCACCAGGGGTTTGAATCCGGTCAGGGCAGCCAAAAAGGCGGCTGATTGCACCGGCCCGGCATGAACCACATCCGGCTGGATGCGGCGTAAAATCTGGCGTAATTCCAGCAGCAAGGCCGGATAATCCCGCCGGGTTACCGGACCCTGCCCGCCGCGCCAACCTATCTGTTCCACTTGCGGCGGCAGGGGGCGGTCCTCCTTCTGGACGCCGCGGCGTTCCAGCCGCAGTGAAAACACCTCATGGCCGCTCTCTGCCAGTGAGGTCAGAAAGCGGTGATCATGAGTGGTGTAATCCTGGGTAAAGTAGAGGATGCGCATAGGATAATATTGGGGGGGAATATTGAGGAAATATTGAAGTATTTAGATCATCATCCCAAGATTGCCCGGTTTAACTGCCGGTTCCACCAGGCGGAAGAACCAAGGGCTGAACGGAGCAGTTTGCGCAGCCGCTGCCGTGGCTGTTTTCCGCCTTTGCCGGGATTTTGCAAGCCCGACAGGAAGCGGATCCTATCCCAGATCCACCCAACGGAGTTCCTTGCCGGCCGGGATGTCACGGCGGACGACGGTGCCAATGACTTCGCCCAGGTGGGGTGGCAGAATGGCGCCGGGCGTGGCGGGACGCAGCACGGCGATATCGGCGCGGCTCAGGGTTTCACCGGCCCGCAGATCACGAGCCGCGCGCAGACAGCGCCGCTGAATGATGACTGTTTCACCCTCATTCCCGGCAACCTGTTTGTCCGCCGAACCCAGGGCGCGTTCCAGTTCGCGGGTACGGTCGACCATCTCCCGCCAGGTGCGCGGATCCAGAGCAAAGCCGTGATCGGGCCCCTCGCGGGTGGTGTCGTCGGTGAAGTGCTTTTCAATCACCCGGGCCCCCAAGGTCACTGCACCCAGGACTGCAGTGTGTCCCGGTGTATGATCTGAAAGGCCCAACACCAGTTCGGGGAACATCAGGGCGTAGGTTTTCAAGACATTCAAATGGACGTGATTGAAGTTTTCAATACTGCCGGTATAGTTGGTGTTGCACTGCATCAAGATCAGTTGGGGGTTGAGCGCCAGAATGACATGGACGGCGCGCTGCACCTCGCCCAGATAGGCCGCTCCGGTTGCCAGAAGCACCGGCTTGCCCTTGCGGGCAATGTATTCGAGTTCCTCCAACCAGTCAATCTCTCCCGAGCCAATTTTGTGCGCCGGAACGTAGGGGTCCAGATGGTCGACCGCCTCAAAGTCATACGGTGATGAAAAGTAATCTATCCCCACCTCGTCGCAAACAGACTTAAGCTCGGGGGTCCATTCAAAGGGGACCGAGGCCCCTTGATAAACTTCAAAAACCGATTTCTTCCATTTGGATTGGTGCGACTGCTGCCCACCCAGGGCGCGGAATCCGTAATCCGAAACGATCTCGGCGGCGCGGAAATTCTGGAACTTGGCGGCATCAGCTCCGGCTTGCTTGGCCAGCCGGATCAGCTGCTTGGCGCGTTCCAGGCTGCCATCATGGTTGGCAGCAATATCCGCAATAAAATAGG
>DAOQTN010000323.1:0-3957 GCA_035340555.1 Anaerolineaceae bacterium
CCTCCTATCACTCCCTCTCCGGCCGCCCCGTTTCTCGAACTCCCGCCGGCGATCCCCCTGCCCGCGGTTGATCAAATAGTCCCAAGTGCTCCACTCTAATGCACGGCGCACCGGCAAGCATAACCGGTGCGCCGGTGCGTTAATCAGCGCTGCGTGAGCGGGAGCCAGATGGTGAACGTGGTCCCCACCCCTTCTTGGGAAGTCACATCAATTCTACCGCCATGAGCTTTAACAATTAAGTATGAAATGGAGAGCCCCAGGCCCAAACCGCCTTCTTTTTCCCGCTTTCGTGAGCGCTCACCGCGGTAGAAACGCTCAAAAATTCGGGGCAGATCGTCTGCCGGGATGCCCTTGCCGGTATCACTGACCTGGATTTGAACTCCGCCGGAGGCACTACGCAGCGACAACATGATCTGGCCCCCACTGGCGGTATAGCGCAGGGCATTCCCGGCCAAATTCAGCAGCACTTGTTTGATGCGATCCCGATCGGCCTCAATAATCAGCGGCTCCATTTCCAGCAGACGCGCCAGAACACCGGGGGGTGAAAGCACCAGGGCCTGCTGGTAAACTTCCATCAACACTTCATCCAGGTTGATCATGCTCAAATTGAGCGGCAGGCGTCCGGATTCCGCCTGAGCCAGCATCAACAAATCGCCAACCATGCGGGTCAAACGGTCAACCTCAGCCTCAATGCTGTGCAGGGATTCCTTGTCTCCCTTGCCCATCCGCCGCATCAGACCAACCTCCCCTTTGATGACCGTCAACGGGGTGCGCAGTTCGTGGCTGACATCGGCCATGAAGCGGCGTTGAGACGTCAGGAGGGTCTCCAGGCGGTCCAGGGCGGCATTAAAGGTCCGGCTCAGCGCACCCACTTCATCATTTTTCAACAAGGTGTCCGGCAGGCGCTGAGACAGGTCGTTCATCTTGATCAATTCGGGCATCAGGCGGGTCAGCTTGACAAGTCCGGTCAGCATCTGGGTGTTGGAAAGATAAGCCGACAACACCATCAAGCAGAGCAATGAGATGCTGACCGTTGTCAGCACCAGCAGCAGATCCTGTTTGGCCAGGGTGAGCAGGGAAAGGCTGAATCCCACCATCAACATCCCGGCCGGTCCGCGGGCTGTTTCGAGGGGCACACTTAATACCCGCATCTGCAGTCCACTACGATCAACTGTTGTATACGCAGGTCGCCCCAAGTCCCAACCAGCCGTATCCAGTGCAATTTGAAAGGTGGCGGGATGCGCGTACTGCAGCAACCGGTCGCTGCCCCAGACTTGCACGTACAGGTCTTCAGATAACGGCACCTGGCGCAGGGTTTGGATATCAAAGTTATCCCCCGCGGTCAGGCGCATGCGATCCACCAGAGAGGTCGCAGATTCAGCCAGCTGGGCATCTATTCTGTTTAGAACGACATAACTGAGCAGGTTATAGACCAGCGCGCCAAGCAGAACCAGCGCGAGGGCAAACACAATCACCTGGCGCAGCGTCAACCTGAAACGCAGGGACATCAGGCCATCTCGCGCAACACGTAACCCACACCCCGGACGGTGTGGAGCAGCCGCGTTTCTCCTTCCTGCTCAAGCTTTTGGCGCAGATAGCGAATGTACACATCCAGGACATTGCTTTCACCGCCAAAATCATAGCCCCAGACTCGATCAAAGATCAAATCCCGGGTCAGCACCTGACGGGGATGGCGCAGAAACAGCTCCAGCAGATCATATTCCTTGGGACTGAGGGCAATCACCCGGCCCAGGCGGCTGGCCTGCCGGGTGGATGTATCCAGAACAAGGTCGCTGAATGTCAAAATGGTAGCCCGCTCTGTCTCGGTGCGGCGCAGCAAGGCCCGCACCCGGGCCAGCAGTTCATCCACATCAAAGGGCTTGATCATGTAATCGTCCGCCCCGGCATCCAGACCCTGGATGCGATCCGGGACGGTATCTTTGGCCGTCAGCATCAGTACCGGCATGTTCCCCACCCCGCGCAGACGGCGACAGACTTCCAAGCCGTCCATCCCGGGAAGCATCAAGTCCAAAACCACCAGATCCGGGCGATGTTCCAGAGCAATTTTCATACCTGTCTCACCGTCTCCGGCAGCATCCACCTGATAACCTTCATAGCTCAAGGCACGCTGCAATACCCGGACAATGGCATCGTCATCTTCCACTACCAGAATTCTTTCTTTCATGGGTCCTCCAGCGTATCATACATAATTCTTTAATGTAACTATACCATAAATCCAAATTTGGGCAAGCGGATGAAGTCAACGACCCGCCGTTATTATGACCATCCGGATATCCAGGTCCAGGTCGCTTATCCCCGAAGATATGCATCCTGATCGGATTTTTTGCGTAGTATAATGATCGCCAGATCTCATTGTGGGAGTTTTCTGATGAACCGCTGGATAATCTTGACGATTCTATTGTCACTGCTTCTGACAGGCTGCACTGCTGCCAACCCAACTGAAGCGCCCAATATTGACCAGGGCAGCTACCTGACCGGTCACACGCTGGACGAAACCACTGCCGGGGCTTGGGAGACAGGATTCCACCTGCTGGTGACAACCGCTGGTGAAGCGCAAGGTGTTTTATTGCAGGGAACAACCACCGGCAACGCCATCCGCCTGGTTATTCGCGACCTGGAAGGGACTGCCGTCTGGCAAGGCGAACCCTGCAGCGGCGTGTTTAAATACAATGTCCTGATCGATACCCTGCCAGCCGGCGATTACAGCATCTGGCTTGTTTGGGACGCACCGGTACAGGGCTCCCTGGATATTTACATCGTGCCAGGTGAGGAGGTGCGCTTGGGGCAAGTGCCGCCGCTGGCGCTGCTGGGGGGTGTGGGCATGATCCTGGTGGCGATGGGATTTGTCATTTATGCCACCAGCCGGCGCCTGGGTTGGAAATATTTGGGATTGGGCGCCTTGGGATGGAGTGTGGCGGTATTCCTGAAGTTTTTGGTGGCCATCCCGATCAATCAGACCATTTACAATGCTTTAACGGGAGCCCTGCCGGGGATCGGAGAATGGATCTTCCACCTCTGGGTGGGGTTGCTAACCGGCATTTTTGAAGTCTGGTTCATCTGGCTGGTGCTGCGCCGCTCCCGAATTGGCCAGGCAGACTGGAAACAGGCCCTGGCCTTTGGGATCGGATTTGGCGCGTTTGAGGCCTTGGTGCTGGGTTTGAGCACCGCAGGCAGCGTACTACTGGCCATCTTGTCACCCAACCTGCTGCAGCCCGGTGAGACCGCGGCCCTGGCGCTTTCAGCCGATCTCCGCTGGGGACTGGCGCCGGTATCAGAGCGATTTTTTGTTGTGCTGGGGCATATCTTTGCGAACGTTCTGCTGTTTTACAGTATCGCCGTGCGCAAATCCGGCGGAATGTGGATCGCCTTCATTTACAAGACATTGATTGATACGCTGGCATCCTATGTTCAACTGACCGGTATAAACACCCTGGGCCAGATCTGGACGGTGGAAGCGGTGATTGCCATCTGGGGCGTGTGCGGTTGGCTGGGAACGCGCCGGGTTGGGAAACTGTACCCCCACCCGACACAGTCAGCCGCCAGCGCTGAAGCGGCGGCTGATCCCTGCGCAACACCAGAAGGCTAACTTCCAGAATCGATCATTCGTAACTTGCGGCAGCCGCGGTTTCACTGACCCGCATCAGGGCGGGTTGGTTGATCAATGTGATGTGGTAGTTGGCATCACTGATGATCCAGCCCGCCTTGCGAAAGGCAACCATGACCTGGTTGACCCGTTTGCGCGACGCTCCCACCAGTTCGGATATTTCACCCTGTGTCAGCCGCACCCGAATGGTGGCCGACCCATCTGCATTGACCTGACCATAGCGCTCGGCAAAAGTCAGCAGCTGACGGGCCACCCTGCCGTGCACATCCAGTGCCGCCAGGGCCCGGATATGGGCAGTTGACGAGCGGACCCGCCGGGAGAGAATACGCAGC
>DAOQTN010000324.1:0-3945 GCA_035340555.1 Anaerolineaceae bacterium
GCAGAGTGGCCTTTCTCAGACCTTGGGCCATGATACCGGCTGTCTCCGGGGTAATGTTCTTGTCGTTAATGCTTTCGTTCAACATGTCGGTATAGCCCCGCACCTGGGTCAGCGGGGTGCGCAGTTCATGGGAGGCAATGTTGAGGAAATTGGATTTTGCCAGGTCGAGGCGTTCCAATTCCTGGTAGGCCTCGGTCAGTTCCACATTCAGGTGTTCATTTTCTTCATTGCGTTGGCGTAAATCATCGAACAAGCGGGCGTTCTCCAGCGCCACCGCGGTTTGTTCGGCAATAGTGCTCAGCAGCGCCAGATCATTATCATAGAATCGTTCGCCGGATGTTTTAGCCCCCAGCGCCAGCAGCCCCACCCATTGCCCTTTGGAAAAAATTGGGACAAACACATCCGCCGCCAGACCGCCCAACCAGTTCCGTTCGGCGGTGCTGGTCTCCCGAAAACGGGGCAGAACATCAATCTCATATTGGGTCAAGGGGGTGCGCACGGTGCGCAGATATTCACCCACCGGACTGTCGTCGGCCATGAGCGCCACTGCCGGGAGTTCATCGCCACTTGTGACTGCCTTGAGCAGGAAGTATCCCTGGGGGGGCTCACTGGCCTTGACCTCCTCAAAGTGGACCAGGACCAGCTGGGCCCGTTTGACTTGAAAGGTGTCCTGCATGAAACCGGTGATGACCGTGTTCAATTGATCCAGGCTGAGGATATTGTTGATGCTGGCCGAGTATTCCCGGACGGCATCGCGGGGATCGTATCCGCTGCCAAAAATGATGTCCGTCAGCCATTGATGGGTGCGCATCAACAGCGGTGTGATCAGCAGGGTAAAGGCCACCCCCATGCCGGCCCAGATGAGCCAGGCATTGGTGGTGTAGTACAGGTGAACCAGCCAGCTGGCTGTCCAGAAACCCACCGCGTAAATGGCCACGGCCAGGACGGTGTTGAGCAGAAAAACCATGGACCGGCCAAAAAACTCACGCAAATCAAACGGCCGGTAGGTGGTCAGCACGTAGGTGACGGCCGCATTGGCCAGCAGAAAGGTTGTCCCGCCCACGATGCGTTGATTGAACAACGCCAGGCCGCCCCCGATGGCCATGAGGGTATGTCCCAGCATCCAGTAGCGGAAGCGGTTTTTATGCAGCGGGCTGGTGAGCTGTTGATACTGCCGGATCAGAATGACATAACCGCTGACCACGAGGAAAGCCCAGACCGGGCCAATGACCAGCGTGTTGCCCACCTCACGGGGCAGGGTGCGGTTGCCTCCCAGCCACCAATCGTCCGGCAGGCCCAGGAAGTTTTCATAAATCACAATGGTCAGGCCCAGCCAGGCCGCTCCCAGAATCCAGAACCACCAGGGAATCGGTCGGCGGGTAAAACTGCGGGTCAGGGCATATAACAAGAGGGTCAGTGTGATGATGTGATAGAAGGGAATCCGGTATTTGAGTGTTTCAAGCCGGATCCCGGAAAATAGTTCCAATTTTGGGAAAGTCAAACTGAGAGACCAGGACAGCCCCAGCAGCAGAACAACAGCCAAAATCAGCAGCGAGCGGTCACTGCCGATCTTCCGCCGAAAAACAGCCCCCAGAAGCAGAATATAAATCGCGCTGGTGGCAATGGCAAAAATGAGGGTGGGATCTAGGGCGGTCATGATGAAACCTGGGCTTTATTTTACCCGGTTTGCCGGCTTTCTTCCAGAAAACGCTGGATGAGAATCTGGCGCTTCAAGGTGGCACCACGGTCTTTGGCGGCGCTCAATTGGGCCGGAGATAATTGCTGCCCGATTTCCTCCTCTGCTTCCTTGACATCCTGTTGGATCTCGAAAATCAGGGGAGTATCAGTCTGGATCTGCCCGGCCACTTCCGCCGCTTCCACCAGCCGCCCTGTGGCGGTCAGCAGCCGGCAGATAATGTTCAACAGATCCAGCTCCAGCTCCAAACCGGTTTTTTGGATGATATCATAAGCCGCCCGTAGATGGACCCAGCCGGTTGCAATTTCACCCCGGCCGCCGGCACAATGAGCCAGGCTGAACAGGCAGAGGACCTGGCCTTCCAAATCGCCAATTTCATCGGCAATTTGGAGGGCCCGCCGGGAAAATTCGGTCCCCTTGTCATACTCGTGGCGCAGTTTGTAAATGATGGCCAGGTTGTTGAGGCAGTTTTCCACTCCCCACCGGTTGCCGCTCTGCTCATAAATCTGCTGGCTTTCCAAGTAGTGACTTTCAGCTGCCTCAAGTTGCCCTCGATTTATCTCCGTGTTGCCAATATTCAAGAGGGTGGTGGCAATCTGGGCCGGGAGTTGGCCTGCGCGGGCGTGAGCCAGGGCCTGCTGGTAAATCGCCAGCGCCATTTCCGGGTCTTCGCTCTCGTGCCGTCCGGCGTCCATGTTCATGGCGCGCACAAGAATGCGTTTGTCACCTGCCAGGTAGGCCAATTCCAGGGCGCGTGTAATGCCCTGTTCCGCTTCAGTCTCCTGACCGCGGATGCCTTGGATCCAGGCCCGAATGCACCAAGCTTCCGCCTCAATTTTAACCTGGCCGGTGGCTTGGGCCATTTCCAGGCAGAGTTCCAGCTGATCCATGGCCGCGTCGTATTCCCCCAGCTTATCGAGATTGTTGCCCAATTGCAGGTGCAGCTGGGCCAGGACGGTTTTATCCTCCAGCGGGGTCAGCTGGACGGCATGTTCCAGGATCCTGACGGCATCCTGAAAGGCGGAGCGGGCAAAGGCATCCCGGGCCTGCTGCAGATAGAAGATGACCGCCTGGCTGTTTTCCCCGGCCCGTTCAAAGTGGTCACCGATTTTTCCCAGGTATTCCGGCATGCGATCGCCGCCCTTTTCGATCAGCCAATGGGCTGCCTGGCCGTGGTAGACCCGCCGCAATTTCAGCAACAACGTGTCGTAGGCGGCCTGTCGCAGCAGGGCGTGTTTGAACAGGTATTCAGCCAGTCCCTTGAATGTGGACACTTCCACCGGAAAGATTAACTGCCGGTCTGCGAGCCGGTGCAGCAGCGCCGGTAAATCCATGGCGGCATCCTGCCCGGTCTGCAGATAAGCCAGGGCTTCATCCCAAAACTGCTCACCCAGCACTGCGGCCCGCTGTAGAAACTGCTTTTCAACTGCCGTCAGGCTGTCCAGGCGGGCCTGGAGCACGCCCTGGAGCGTGGGGGGCAGGTGCAGCGCGGCAAGATCGGTTTGGAGCATAACCGGCCGCCCGTCTTCCTGCTTTAATATACCCTCGTCCAGCAGCATTTGCACAATCTCCTGCAGGTAGTAGGGGTTGCCATTGGCCTGCCTGATGATGAGTGTTCTGAAGGCTTCCGGCAGCTGTGCCGAGTTTGGCACCAGCGCTTCCAACAACTGGGCTTCCGCCTCGGCCGGAAGCTGGGCCAGGGCCATCAAGCTGCAGTCGTTTTCCGGCAGGCGCTCCAACAGTTCTGACCGTCCCGCACCCACCAGCAGAAGCGGATTTTCGGGCATTTGTTGGGGTAAACCCAATAAGAAGGTCAAAGAGGCTTCATCAGCCCACTGCAGATCCTCCAGCAGCAGCAGCAGGGGCGTGATCCGGCTCACCTGCTGGAAATACTGGCTCAGGTAAACCTCGGCCAGGGTTGCCCAGGCCGTGCTTTGGCCGAAGGCCCGCACGGCGGGACTGTCAGACAGATTAAAACCGATTAATTGGCCGACCAAATCAATCCGATCCTCCGCCAGGTGCGGGGACAGTCCTTGTTCCAGTTTTTGCCTTACCACGGCGGCCGGGTCGCTTTCCTGAATGCCACAGCATTGGCCGATCAAATCACGCAGCAGGCGATAGGGGGTATGTAATATGGCCGGATCCGTGCGTCCTGGCATGATTCGGGTGCTGCCGCCCTGCTCTTGCACCCAGTGCTGAAATTCATACAGCAGCCGGGACTTGCCACTGCCAGCTTCACCGGTAATGAT
>DAOQTN010000325.1:0-3943 GCA_035340555.1 Anaerolineaceae bacterium
TTTTCTATGGGCAGGCCTACATGGGCAGCCTGGATGCCTGGCTGGTGGCGGGCGGCTTTGCCGTTTTCGGCCAGCAGGTCTGGGTGATCCGCCTGATACAGACCTTGTTGTATCTGGGCAGCCTGGTCACCACCTACCTGATTGGCAAGACCATCCTGGGATCAGCCCGCACCGGACTGATCGCGGCTGGCCTGCTGGCGATACCGACGGTCAATGTGACCCTGTATACCACCGCCAGCCTCGGTGGATACGGTGAGGCCATGCTCATCGGCAACGGGATGCTGTTGTGCGCCCATGCCAGTGGCCAGCGGCTTTTGCCAGAAGCGCCGGTGAATGTCCGCTTGTGGCTCGGGGTCGCTCTGTGGGGCCTGCTGGTCGGATTGGGCCTCTGGTCCAACGCCCTGGCTCTGATTTTTGCGGTTCCTTCCGGCATTTACCTGCTCTGGAAGCTGCGCTGGGGCCTGGGATGGCGGCGCGGCTGGCCGATCATCCCGGCTGCGCTGGGCGGTTTTCTGATCGGTTCACTGCCCTGGTGGCTCTATGCCGCCCAGGTGGGCCTGGCGCAGCTGGTCAGCGAGCTGACCGGCAGTGCCGTGGCGGTTGAAGCAGGTTCCTATGCCATGCGGATCCTCAACCACCTCTTTAATCTGATCCTGCTTGGCGGTACGGTGACCTTTGGTTTCCGCCCTCCCTGGGAGGTTCGCTGGCTGGGGCTGCCGCTGCTGCCATTTGTGCTGATGTTCTGGGCCGTGGTCATCCTGTTCATGGCCCGTGGGATTGAGCGCAAACACGAACGCTGGCCGGAGCGGCGGATGGTGGTCGGCGTCATGGTGGTATTCCTGCTGGCCTTCATCCTGACCTCCTTTGGTGTGGATCCTTCAGGACGCTATTTTGTGCCCATGGCCATCCCCCTGGTCCTGATGGCCGCAGAGACCATCCAGCAGATTGGACAGAAATTCTGGATCCGGCTGGCGCTGATCGCCATGGTGGTTGGTTTTCACCTCTACGGCACCCTGCAGTGCGCCCTGCGTTATCCGCCGGGCTTTACCACCCAGTTCTATGAACCCTCCGTGGTGGATCACCGCCACTTGGATGAACTGATCGACTTCCTGCACGCCGAGGGTGAAACCGTCGGCTACAGCAACTACTGGGTCAGCTATCCCCTGGCCTTTGAGTCGGAAGAGACGTTG
The DNA here is from genome assembly GCA_035340555.1 of Anaerolineaceae bacterium. Classification (GTDB taxonomy): domain Bacteria; phylum Chloroflexota; class Anaerolineae; order Anaerolineales; family Anaerolineaceae; genus JAGOFZ01. The sequence continues at coordinate 1,191 of DAOQTN010000325.1, forward strand.
ATTTTTCTGCCGCGCCTGCCCTACCATGAAGACCTGCGCTACACCGAGCGGGATGACCGTTATGCCCCTTATGGGGAGGTGGTGGCCCAGGCAGGCCGGGTGGCCTACATCACCACCCGCAATGCAGCGCTGGATGACCAGCTGCGGCAGCAGTTTGAAGCCCGGGGCGTGACCTGGCAGGAAAACCTGATCGGCGATTACCGGGTCTTTTATCAACTGTCCGAACTGGTGCGTCCGGAGCAGATTGGGCTGGGGGTCACCACGCCATGACCGCGGTCACCCGATCGCCGGCGCAGCAGGCCCTCGAACACCTCATTTTTGCCCTGACCCTGGTTCTGGTGTTTTTGATGGCGGCGCGATCGCCGCTGGAAAGCGATCTGTGGTGGCACCTGCGGGCCGGGGAAGAGACGCTGCAGACTGGCCGACCCATGCTGACCGATACCCTCTCGTTCACCCGCTCCGGGGAGCACTGGGTCAACCATTCCTGGTTGTCCGAGGTGATCCTGGCCCTGCTTTACCGTGCCGGAGGGGCCCTGGGTCTGGGTGCTTTGGTGGCGTTGCTGGCGGTGATCAGCATGGCCCTGGTCTATCGCCAGATGGAGGGCCCGGGATTTTTACGGGCCTTCCTGATCATCCTGGCCAGCCTGGTGGCGGCCCTGGTCTGGTCGCCGCGCCCCCAGATGGCCTCGCTGGTGGGCATTGCCGCCCTGGGGGGGATCCTCTACCTGAACAAATGGCGGCAACAAAATCGCCTCTGGCTGCTGCTGCCGCTTTTTTTGCTCTGGTCCAATTTGCACGGCGGGTATTCCATCGGGTTTTTGGTCCTGGCAGCTGCCCTGGGGGGGGAAGTGCTCAATCATCTCCTGGGCTACACCGGTCCCGAGGTGCTTTCCTGGCGCCGGATCGGCATCCTGGCGTTGTGGAGCGCCGCGGCCGCCCTGGTGGTGTTGATCAATCCCAACCTTCTGGACACCTGGCGCATCCCCTTCCAAACGGTGGGGGTGCAGACCCTGCAGCAGTCCATTTCGGAATGGGCCTCACCGGATTTCCATGATATTGCCCAGCAGCCGTTCATCTGGCTGCTGCTGGCCACCCTGGCCGCTTGCGGGCTTTCCGGCCGCCGGCTGGATGGGGTGGATTTACTCACTGTGACGGGTTTTGCCTACCTGGCGCTGGTGGCCCGGCGTAATTTCGGCCCCTTTGCCCTGGTGGCCACCCCGGTGCTCTCCCGCCACCTGTGGGCGGCTTTGCAGTCCTGGCCGGAACGGGTTCCCGTGCTGCAAACGGGCCTGGACCGTCTGGCCGCACGCCGGGCCCAGGCCAAACCGGCCCCGCCGGCCCTGGCCCGGGTCATCAACCTGCTGATTGTCGCCCTGCTGACTTTTGTTGCATTCATTAAGTTATATATTGTGACCCAGCCGACCTTTTATGGTGCGATGGTCGACAGCACGTCGCCAACCGCGGCGGTGGCCTGGCTGCGGGAAAACCGCCCGGCCGGTCCGATGTTGAGTGAATACGGTTGGGGGGGCTACCTGACCTGGCATCTCCCCGAATACCCTGTTTTTGTGGACGGCCGCACCGATCTTTTTGGCGACGATGTCATTGGGGATTGGTTGACCGTTGTGGAGGCGCGCCCCGGCTGGCCGGCGGTGCTGGAGCGCTGGGGAGTGCGCCTGATCCTGCTTGAGCCGGGCCGGCCGGTGCTTTCCGATCTGGAGGCAGCCGGCTGGACTCGTCTGTATGCGGATGATGCGGCGGTGCTTTATGGACGCTGATCGGCCCTTGCCTGAATTGAAAACCTGGCCCCGCCTGCTGGCCGGGGCTCTGGTGGTTGCCCGGCTGCTCATGCTGCTGGCGCTGCCCTTGGAGGGGCTGCGGGGGTACGGCGATTTTCAGCACTTTTATAATCTGGCCGCCATTCCGGGCTGGCCCTATTTGGATCATTGGGTGGAGTTTCCCCCGGTTTTCCCATTTTTAATTGAACTGCTTTATCGGGCTGCGGGCGGCCAGCAGCATACCTTTGATTACCTGCTCTTTTTCATCCTGACCGCGGCTGATGTGGGCAGCCTGCTGGTCCTGGGCCGGCTGTTGACCCACCTGCGCCCGGCGGCAGCCTTCAAGCGGTGGTTGATGTATGCCCTTTCCCTGGTCGCCCTGGCCTATGCCTGGTGGTATTTCGACTCCCTGCCGGTATTGATGCTGCTGGCGGGTCTGCTGTGGATCATTGAAGGACGGGAATGGCGCGCCGGTGCGATTTTGGGCCTGGGATTGGTGACCAAGTTGTTCCCGGCTCTGGCACTGGCTGCTGCCTGGCGGCTGCTGCCGCCGCGGCGCGCCCTGCGGGTGACGGCCCTGGTGCTGGGTGTGGGAGTGGTGGTTTACGGGACCCTCCTGCTGGCTGATCCCGACTTTACGACCGCCTCGCTCATTTCCCAGGGGGCCAAAGGGTCCTGGGAGACGGTCTGGGCGCTGGTGGACGGTAATCTGCGCACCGGGTCCTTTGGCCCCTTGGTCGAGCGCCTGGATCCCGCCCGGGCGGCGGCCGCGGCTGGACAGCCGGCCCGCATTCCCAGCTGGATCCCCCTGCTGGTTGCGGCCGGGTTGGGCTTCTGGCGGTTTTTACGGGCCCGGGCCGAACCGGCAGCTGCGGTATCCCTGACCGCCCTGGCCTGGTGTCTGGTGATGCTGGCCTCTCCCGGTTGGAGTGTTCAGTGGACGCTGTATATTCTGCCGTTCATGGTCCTGCTGCTGCC
>DAOQTN010000326.1:0-3941 GCA_035340555.1 Anaerolineaceae bacterium
GCGCGATACTGGCCGGGTATATATCCTGGTAAAGGCAAAAGCCCAGGCAAAAGTGCCCACCAGCACAGTCACAGCTGTGCCCGTGGATATAATTTTGGCCCAATTCAAGCGCCTACGCCGAGGAGCATTTCCCGCATTGCGGAGTGTGAATATGCCCCAGGCAGCAATAATCGCCAGGGAGGGGTAAATCGGCAGCAAATAACGCATTGAACTGACAAACGCAGTGCCCTGCCAGAGAAAATACAACCCGGTCCAACCCCAAATCAACAAATGGTTGCGCCACTCACCCCGTAAAATCCGCCAGCCCATCCAGACAAAGGCGATCCAGCCCAACAAACCCAGTGGCAGACCCAGACCCCAGATGGTTAGATTTTTCCAGCCAAAGGTAACCGGGCGACGCGCCCACTGCAAGGCTGGTGGGAAATCAACATCCCCGGTGCTCTGACGCTGCAGTTCGCTCATGTTGGCCACCCATTTGGGATTAAGACCAAATCCATCAAAAGCATAGGGTTGGAAAATCCGAAAAACCAGAACTGCCATCAATGCAGCCAGGACGAGTCGCCAAACGATAATCCGGATTTGAGCTCTTCGCTGATTCCGGGGAAGACGAGAAATAGAAATCACAGCCGCCAAAGGCAGCAGCAAGGCCAGTGGAGCAGCACTAATCTTGGATGCAACAGCCAGACCCAATGCAATGCCAAAGAAAATATAACCGCCCAGTCCCTGCCAGGATGGGTGGATCAAACGTCCCCAAAATGGCTGCCGGGGGTGGGATTGTTCATCTACAGTAGGCAAGGATTCTTCCAAGGACTCAGTCAGAGATTCCGCCGATGGCTCATCCAATTTCCCTGTTGATGTGACCGGTAACGGCGCGGTCATGACACGGACCGCAAAATAAAAAGCCAGATAAGTGAAAAAATTAGCAAAAGTATCAACAGTAAAGAAATGGGATAATTGAATTTGTAGCACAGCAAATGCCGAAAAAGCGGCCGCCAAAATACCAAGTCGGGTATTCCGATAAAGCCGCAACGCAATCACAAAAACCAGAAATACCGTGAGCAAGTCAACAAAAGCAGAAAAAGCACGTCCCACCAAATAAACCTGATCATAACCGATTCGGTTAAGCCACTCAGCAGCATATCGAACCATAAAGATCGGGAGCGTTCCATAAACAAAATAACCGTGACCCACGTTATTGGGATTGAGGGTTGATACATCTGTGTTAAAATAATCCGCCAGACTGGAAACAGGCTGAATGGATGTTTCCACCATTGTCAGAAAACGTTCATCCGGGTGCAGGTGTTGATTGGAATCCCAGTTTATGCCCAGAGTACGGAAATAGCCCCCCAGCAGGAGAATCAGGACCAACAGAAGATCCCAGGCCCAGTCCCAGGACAGTTTGCGGCGGGAGGAATCTTGGGCCTCAGCTTTTACCAGGTTGTGGTCAGTTTCAGCAGGTGGTGTAGGTTCGTTCATTCCGGGATCTCCTCAACAAACGATCAGGGCTTCCTGGCAGGGGCATAAAACAACAAGAAGTCTTTGCCATCCATTTGTGAATCGTAATTTCTTAGTGTACCATCAGGATAGAGTAGATTCAATGCCGCCACTCCCTCAGTATCATAGGGGTGTAGAATAAAAAGTTGGGCCCGTTGGTCTCCGGCAACGTCAGGCAGCGATTCGGGCAGTATGCCCGGATCCAGGGTCGGGTAACCAGCATTGATGGCCACCAGCCGCGAGTCCACCCAATAGGGATAACCGACCAAGTGAACGGTATCGGGGTCTCCAGACCAAGTGGAATAAGAAGCCATAATCACTCCCATTTCGCTGGTATTCAGAGATGCCTGGTCATAAAAACTACGGTACTGGTTAAACACCAGATCATAATTCTGTATAGCGGAAATTGCCAACAAACCAGTCAACAGAGCCCAGCCCAAGCGGTTACCGAAGCGGGCAAAGCTGGTTTCCAGAGATCTGATCACGCCATCAAGGGCAAAACCAATAATTAAAAAAACAGGAATGATGGCACCAGCCGTGCGGTTCAGGCAGGGATTTTCAGCAGGAAAGGCAAATGACAGAATGGATGGCAACATCAATACCGGGATCGATAAAAGAATCAGCAAATCCCGCCAATGACGGTGCCACGCATATCGGATCGCTAAAACCACCACGCCCAAGTGAAACAACCCACCCGAAACCCAATCCAGAACCGGGCGGCCCATCACAGAGATGACCCAAACCTCACCATTATTCCAAGAAAACATGGTCAGGGCCCGCCATAAATTAGAAAAAAAGATTCGCCATGCTGGCCCATTGATCGGCACCTCAATCCCCGTCAAACGGGTGAGGGCACGGTATGAAAATATATCCGGATTCTCCAACATGAAGCGCAGCAACGGTAGAAACACTACCACAGAGACCAAAATAATGGTCACCAGTCCGGCTATGGATTCAGCCCGACGGTATTTTGAAACCTCATGCCAGTAAAATAAACCAACAGCCAGCACCAGCAGAATCGGTACAATCCGAAATGGCGAATAACCGAGCAATCCCAGTCCCAAAAACAATCCCGCCAGGATGAAGTCATTGCGTTGGGATGTTCTCAGGCCACGTAGAAAATAATACAGGGTTGGAGCAAGGAACAGGGGGTACAACGTGAAACGTAAACCAATCCGGGAGATCAGATTCGGCCAGTAGGCAATTCCAGCAAACGCCATGGCGATCAGACCAATCCGCCGCCCACCCAGTTCAATACCAAGTGCATAAATGTATGGCAGGGTCAGGATCCCACAAAGCACCGTACCCCATTTCAAACTCAGGAAGGATACCCCCGTCCCCAGCAGTTGGCTGATCAAGACAGTCAGGTACATTTGAAGTGGTTCACGTCCCGTGTTGCGGACAAAGAAAATGCTGGGAGTGCCGGCAATAATATCGTTGACATCCAGAAGTTTTTCAGCATGGTCGCTCACCATTTCCCGCGGGAGCACATCCAGTTGGTAGATCCGGAAAAACACCGCCAGCGCAAGAATGGCCAGCCAAAGCACCATTGCAGGGGTCAATTTTATCTGCCAATATTTTTGTGAGAAAAAAGCTCCCAGGCGATGTCTCAAATCACACAAATCCGTCCGCCAGAACCAAAGTGAGGCCACCATCGAGGTGACAGCTGCCATCCAAAATATCACCCCGGCCAAGGTAAACAAATTTTCCCGGAAAGAAGCAAAAGCCAGGGCTGAAAAAAACAATGTGCTGATAAACCAGACCCAACGGAGCGGTGATGCCACAGCCGAACCAGGCTCATTACGAGACAATCGCCCAGGGTCGGAATTTGGTGGGGGTATGGCAGGATCCGTTTCCGGCCATTCTTTTATCACCATTCCCCAGACCAAAAAAATAATGGCCAACCCATACAAAACAGCTCCGACAGCCCATTGGCGTTCAGGGTTCGCGCGCTCAAGCGATATCTGAGCGCTAAAGGCCAGCAACAAAGCAAGCAGAGTCCGCCACGGTAAGGATTGCCCTTTCTGAGCAGAAAGGATCAGCTTGGATTTGAGGTAATCGAGTATGCTGGGATCCTGGGGCTGTGTGTCCACACACCCTCCTTACGGCCGAATGGCGCGGAGGTAACCAATATCATCGTGAACATCGTTGGCGAACGTATCCACCTCATAACCATGATCACGCAGGTGCCGTTCCATGTCCTTATGGCTATACGACGCCTTTTGGTCATGATACTCCATGACAATTCTTTTGATGCGTCGAAGCGTCTCAGCGGGGGCATAGAATAAAATATCATATTCAGCCCCTTCACAATCCAGTTTAAGCAGATCACACTCCTGCACCTCATACCGATCCAAGGCTTCCGTCAGGGAAAGGCATTCCACCAAGCCAGGATCATCCGTCCCGGCCCCGGATCCTGTCCCAGTTCCATCAGCCAGTTGACTTTT
>DAOQTN010000327.1:0-3915 GCA_035340555.1 Anaerolineaceae bacterium
CAGTTGACTTTTGATCTGCAGAGGTTCACCAGCGGAAAAATCAAGACGAATTTTTCCAGATCGCGAACCGATCGCCATAGGAATAGCCGACACGTTTACAGCCCCATTCAGGCGGAGATTCTGGCGCAATAGTTTGTAGGAATCGGTAAATGGCTCAAAAGCAATAACCCGATTTAAAGCGTCGGCCCGGGCTGCCAGAAGTGTGAATTCGCCAATCCCCGCGCCAATATCCATAACGGTCCACTGGTGCTCCACCTTAAAACCGCAACGTTCGTAGAATCGGTCCATGAACGCCTCTTTAATGCTCCATAAATCCATCGTACCTCGGACCATGAAGCGGACCCCGTCATGTCGCAATTGAACCTCGAATGGCTGTTTGCGATACAATCCCGAAAACGCGCCCAAAACTTTGGGCCACTCCACATACCCCATCAACAGGCGGGGAATGGAAGCCAGGTAGTATTTATATTTGCGAACAGCATTTGCCATCTTAATCCTCACTGCATCGACGGGTTATGTAAAAGGTGCAGACACCTTCCGGTTGTGGTGAAGGTTCCTCAAAAAATGGACGTGTGATTGCATCGGTGATCACAAGATTCCAGCGGGTGGGTGCGATTATCCAACGGCCAAACAATTTGCGCGCCACCAAAGCCGGTAAACTGAAGGCGTGCCCCCATTCAAGCACAGCCAAAGCATCCGGCGAGAAATAGTGCCACCAGCGTTCAACCGTAAAACCGGCCCGGATGAGACGGTCCGTCCAGATTTCAGGGGAATCCAGATGATGATGCCGGGCAATCCGATCAAAGAAACGGCGGTAGCCAGTCGCCAGTTTCCTGAGACCAATCCGGTCGCAAAACCCGGCCAGACTTAAGTGGGCATCAAAATTATGATTGGGAACGCAAAATACAAATAAAGCTCCCGGCTTTAAAACCCGGGCGATCTCTGCCAGGACGGGGTCTATCTCCGGGATATGTTCCAACACCGAATTGCTAATGGCGCTGCCAAAGCATTGATCCGGGAAGGGTGTCCGGGCACCTGCCGCCTGGACAGGCAGTTGGTAAACACCTTTTTCAGCCGCCTCACGCAGAGGGGCCGGCCAGGGATCCAACCCAACAGCCAATGGTTGATCAAAAACCACACTGGCAAAATGGCCGTCTCCGCACCCCAGATCCAACACCGGTCCGTCCAGTTGGATGTCATCGTAAAATCGTGCCTCGACGGCGCGCAGCAAGCCACGAAAATAAGGCATGGATTTCAACTGCAACCAGAGATGATCTTTGTTTGTCATGAGCATACGGATCCAAAAATTTTTTCGTAATGTGCCGCGATTGTATCAGGTGAAAAATCCTGTGCCACTTGTGCCGGATCGCCCCGAAATTGAGCTGGATGGTCAAGCACGTCTATCAAAGCCTCAGCCAATGCCGCCGCGTTCCGGGGGGGGACAACACGCCCCATACCCGTCATCCGAACAGGCTGTCGGACGCCAGGCAGGTCCGTGGCTACAACTGGCGTTCCCGACATCATCGATTCAATTTGAACAATTCCAAAAGACTCCGTCCCGTTGATGCTGGGTAGCACCGTCACCTCACACATGTGGAAGAAAGCCGCCAATGCTACTGATGGGACCACACCAAGAAACTTCCAAGCCGGACCAATCCGATCAATCAGGGGTGCCAGGCGGCGAGCGTATTCCTCCTCACCCAGCACATTGTCATGCTGGCCCACAAACAGTACCCGGGCCGTCGGATATCTTTGCAAAATCGCCGGCATGGCTTCCACCAGATATTCCACACCCTTTTCTGTGGCAAAGCGCGCCGCCATGCCAATGACACGCTGTCCAGGTTGGACACCCCATGCCTCCCGGTAATGGGCAATTTCATCGGAATCCACCGGGGGAAGTTCTGCTGGTGTCACAATACTCTCAGTCCGGGAGAGATAGTGCTGCAAAAACGGTGAAGACTCTGCATAATCGCGCGTATTGGTGATCAGACGATTAGCTGCCATGGCAGCGACGTGGTTGGCAAGGTTTGAAACACCATTAGCAATCTTGTGGACGAATCCTCGCGGCAAATGCAGATCGCAGTGATACGTCAGAACCACCGGGCGTCCCATCAAACGAGACATAACCGAAATCGGGGCTGCGTCCAATTGAGGCACATGCAGATTGACAATATCAGCCTGGCGGATGAGGCGAAATGCCCAGATCGGCATTGTCGGCATGATCACCCCCTTGCTGATGCGCATTAAAACCCGGGGACGATAAATCTCCACCCCATCCCGGATCTCCAGACCCGGAAGATTGGGATCAAATCGGGATGTCAACACCATCACGCGGTGTCCATGACGGGCCAAGGCCCGGGCAAGACGCTCGGTGTAAATTGTCAGCCCGGAGTAATGGGGACGGTAGTACGTCAGGGCGATGAGAATGTTCATTCAAGCATCCTGTTGCGGTGATGGTTTTCGCTCCATATTATTCAAAACCTCTTGAATGGATTGGCGTTCCCGTAAAAGTCCCCACAACCCCAGGATACCAGTAGTCACAAATTGAACTGCATGGAGCGAAATGGCATAAGCCAAGGCCGGTCCCTCGGAAAGGCCCAATATAGTGAGGGCGCCCACAAGAGCCGCTTCAAACACACCCAAGGCCGCCGGAGCGGAAGGAATGGCAATGCTTAATCCAAGAGCAGAATCAGCAAAAGCTCCCCACCAGAACGGGGCTTCTGGTGCAAAGGAAAGCAGATAGACCCAATAGTTAAAAACAGCAATCAGCCATGACAGGGCAATCCAAAATAAAGCGCCCAAAAACTGGGCGGGGCGGTTTAAAACCTCAAACCCTTGCAGCAAACGGGAAAATTGCGGCAGAAGGAGGTGCCGGGCAAAATCCCAACGGCTGGCAAATTTTTCCAGCCAGGCCTCAATTTTCACCCGATAGCGATAACTCAGAAACATCAACACCAAACCAATCACCACAAAAAGCAGGGCAATCACTGCAACCTGGCGCGCACTTTCCATGGCCAGAGCCAGAGGCACGGTGGCCAGCAGCAGTCCAGCCGCAAAGGCCACATCAAAGATGCGCTCCAGGACAATGGTGGAGAAGATATGAACAGTCCCCAGTCCAGTGGCTTTCCCCAAAAAAATCGCCCGAGCGAATTCTCCGGCGCGAAAAGGCAGCACATTATTCAACAAATAACCCTCATTAATTGCAAAAAAGGTCTGTAAAATCGTCGGCTTCCCTCCCAACAAGACCCGCCAGGCTTGAGCGCGCACAAACAGAAATCCCAGAGTTCCCAACACCACCAATACCAGGTACATTGGTTTGATCTGGGCAAAAGCGGTTCGCACATCAGCGCCATCTTTGGCAAATTGAGCCAGTGCAATGATCGCCACCAGACTGATTAAAACTCCCGGCAGCCAGCGTCCAATCCGCCGCCAGGGTGAGGTGGTCGTGGCCGGCGTCATTCCTCCTCCAAACGCAACACGGCCATGAAGGCTTCCTGCGGGATCTCCACGCTGCCGACCATTTTCATGCGGCGCTTGCCCTTCTTCTGCTTTTCGAGGAGCTTGCGTTTACGGGTGATGTCACCGCCATAGCATTTGGACAGCACATCCTTGCGCAGAGCTTTGACATTAGCCCGGGAGATGATCCGCCCCCCCGCACTGGCCTGAACTGCGACATCAAACAACTGGCGGGGAATTAATTCTTTTAACCGCGTGACCAGGCGCTGCCCTTTATGGTAAGCCTGTTCCCGATGAACGATGGCCGCCAGCGCATCCACCGGTTCGCCACCTACCATTACCTCCAATTTAACCAGGTTTTCAGGGCGATAACCCTCCATGGCATAATCCATGGAGGCATACCCGCGCGTGCGTGATTTTAAATCATCAAAGAAGTCGACGATCAGTTCGGACAGTGGG
>DAOQTN010000328.1:0-3912 GCA_035340555.1 Anaerolineaceae bacterium
GCGAGGGCCGGGCTCTTTTGCGCATAATACCAGGAGACCCAGCCGCGGCGTGGGTCTCCGACCGGATCGCCGGTCAGGACCTCCCCCGCCCGGATAAGTTGGAGGGCCAGCGGCAGATCGGCGCTTAATGTCAGTGTGATGGTTTGGTCCGGCAGCTGCAGCATCACCCCATCCGGCCGGACCTCAAACGGTCCATCCGGCAGCAGCCAGTGCAGTTCCAGATGGTGCTCCCGGGCAGCGGTTTGGGGCAACGGCTCCAGCCAGTCTTCAATCTCCCAGACATCCCCCGCCAGCTGGCGCAGCTGGCGGCGGTGCCGCAGCCCCAGCCGGGCGTAACCCGCATGCTCGGCGGCCAGACAGTCCGGGGCCAGCCGCACCACCGCGGCCTGGGCCCAGTCTGTCCAGCGGAAGCGGCCGGCGCGCACCATTTGGTCGGCCCCATCCACCGACAGGGTGTTGTGCACGGCAGTGGTCGCCAGGCCGTTATCCCAGGGGGGGGCGGCGTTGTACTGGTAGGTGCCGGCGTCCAGGGCAATATTACGCCCGGCAAACCAGAGATCCACGTGAAGCTGGTCGGCATGGGCCGGGCGATGGGTGAAGTGCACGCCGCGCAGCGTGGCCCAGCTCCGCTCCCCGTTCAGCCGGTAGACGGCCGGGGACTCCTGCGGCAGCTCCAGACGGGGGGCCGCCGCGGGCGTGCTCAGCAGGCCCAGCCAGAGGGAGAGCTCATCCCAGGGTCCCGGCTCCAGGCAGGGCCGGTCCAAAAAAGCCCGCGCGGCAGCCTGGGCCACCGGACGGTAATCGCGAAAATCCCCGCCCGACAGCGGCAGGATGTCCGCCCCATCGTTGTGCCCCAGGTTGGGCACCCGGCCGGAGGCCGGATCCAGCTGGGCCAGCAGCCAACCTGTCGCGGCAGCCAGGCGTTCCCGAACCAGTGGGGGCCAGGACAATTCCAACCGCGGCAGAGTGATCCCGGCCCACAAGGCGGCAGCCAGCATCAACCGGTGATAATTCAGACTGTGCTGGGCATAAGTGCCATCCGGGGTGATCTGGCTCAGCAGGCCGCGGCAGAGCCAGCGCCAGCCCAGGCGGCGCCAGGTCTCCGCTTCAGCCTGATCCGGCAGGACGGCTGCCGCCAGCAGCAATCCCAGGGATTCGGTCAGCAGATGGTTGTTATTCTGCGCCCGGGCATAGCTCAGTGTGGGTGGGATGCGGCGGGCGTGGTAAACCAGGGCCGCGCCGAGCGCTTCCAGCCGCGCCGGGGTGGTTGAGGGGGCCGCAGCAAACACCTGGGCGGCAAAGCCCAGCGCCCCCAGCCGCAGCGCAGCCTCCTGGGCGCTGGCCCAGTTCGGCCCCCGATAGGGCGGGTTGGCCCGGGAAAATTGTTCAAAATAGCGCCAGAAAATCTCGGCCGGGGTTGGGCTGCCGGTCAGGACAGCCCAGCGCCCCAAGTCAAAAACCCAGCCAAAGCGCGCCGGCTCCCAGATCAGTTTGATGTCTCTCCCCGCCAGCCGGTCGGTATAGCCCAACGCCGGTTGGAGCGGCGCGACTGGCGTCAAATCCAGCGCGACCGGATCAGCGCCAAAAAGCGCCCGCCGGCCTGCAGCCAGATCCGCCACCGCCTGCTGCAGGGGTGCGCGGTCGCCAATGATCTCCGCCAGCCCGTCGGCCGGGGGCAGCCGCCAGCATCCGGCCAGCGATGAGGCCGGCAGGGGGCGGTTCAGCGCAGCGGCCAGTGCCCGGCTGGTCCAGCCCAGCTTGAGGCCAAGCTGATACCGGGTGTAGGCGACCGTCTGGGCCAGGCCCAGCTCACGCGCCAGGCGTAAATTCTGCCGGATCCGGCTGATCATGGGGGGTCAGATCCACGGTGCGCCCGGTGCGCAGCGCTTCAACCGCCGCAAAGGTGGTCCGGGTCACACCAAAAAGTTCCGCCACGGGAATGGGAGGTGTGCCCCCGGGTTGGAGGGAGCGCAGGAAGGCCTCCCAACCGGCCCGATGGCCCTTGTCCTGGCGCAGCCGGCTCTGGAAAACCTGGCGCCGGCCACCCTGCACCAGTTCGAGGGTGCGGAAATCATCCAGGGCGGCCGCCCGGCCGCCGCAGAACACCTCCACCCGTTCCTTGGGAAAACTCTTGTCGCCGTTGGCCAGATACATCAGGATTCCCAGGGAGCCATCCGGATAGTGCAGCTGCAGGGTGACGTTGTCCTCCCGGTAGCGCCCGCCATCGGGCAGTCCGGCGGCGCTGACCCGGACGGGCAGTGCGCCCACCAGGAAGGTCAGGAAATCCACAAAATGGCAGCCTTCGCCGATGATCCGCCCGCCGCCCACCTTTTCATCATGGAGCCAGTGGGTCAGCGGCAGGAGACCGGCATTGACCCGGTAGACAGCCACCAGCGGTTCGGCCCGGCCGGCGAGAAATTCCCGCAGCCGGATGGCAAAGGGGGCGAACCGGCGGTTGAACCCAACCATCAGCCGGGGAGCTGGATCCCGTTCGGCCAGGGCGGCCGCCACTGCAGCCAGCCCGGCCGGGTCCACAGCCAGGGGCTTTTCACAAAACACAGGCTTGCCCAGGCGCAGCCCGGCGGCAACCTGGCGGGCATGGTGGTTGTGACGGGTCAGGATCGCCAAAACGGTGACCGCCGGATCGTTGATCAGGTCGGCCTCCGCCGAACTGGCATAATCAAAACCAAAACGGTGCATGGCATTGCGGGCACTCAGGCCGGAAGCGGTGGCCACCCCCACCCGGCGAATGCCGCCGGCCGCCTTGACCACCGGCAAAAAGACCGCCGTGGCGTAATTGCCCGCACCCAGTACCCCCAGCCCCGCGCCGCCCGGCTGGACGGCGGCGGTTGACTCCGCGGCCAGGACCTTCCGGGCACCCGACCAGTCCCGGGCCTGGCTGTCCCCGGCGGGCAGCTCAACCGCGGCTCCCGGATAGGTCAGCAGAACCCCCAGAAAGGGCTCTTTCAGCCGGCCGGTGATCAGCTCATACGCCTGACCGGCCTGCTCGATGGGAAAACGGTGGCTGATCAGGGGCTGTACATCCAGCCGCCGATCCGCCATCAGGTCGACCAGCGCCGCCAGGTTGCGGCCCTCGGTCCAGCGGACATAACCGGCCGGGTAATCCTGGCCCCGTTCCTCATAAGCCGGATCGTATCGTCCGGGACCGTACGAGCGTGAAACCTGGAAATGAATTTCCTTGTCATAAAACGGCTTGCGCTGCAGCGTCAATCCGACCGCCCCCACGGCAATCACCCGGCCCCGGTCGCGGCAGATCTGGGCGGCCAGCTGGATGGGATCATCCGAGCGGGCATCGGCACAGATCAGGACGCAGTCAAAACCGGCTCCACCGGTGTGACCCAGGGCGCTCTCCTCGGCCCCCGAACGCAGCACCGCCGTCACCCCCATCTGCCGCGCCAGGTCAACCCGCTGGGGTGACAAATCCACCCCAAAAACCGAACAGCCGGCCGCCCGGGCAATGCCGCATCCCAGCAACCCCAACAGCCCCAGGCCGATAACCGCCACCCGCTCGCCCACCTGGGGGGCAGCCAGGCGGAAACCATGCAGGGCAATGGCGCCCAAGGTGGCAAAGGCAGCTTCCTCAAAATCCACCTGCCTCGGCAGGGCTGCGAGCAAATTTTTGGGAACCAGGGCATATTCAGCATGGACTGCGTAGCCCCCACCCGCGCAGGCCACCCGGTCCCCCGGGCGGAAGGGCGCCATGTCCGCACCCACCGCTACAATGGTTCCGGCGGAGGAATACCCCAGCGGCATGGGCTGATCCAGCCGGTTGAAGGCCGCCTCCAGGGTGGTGATCAGGCCTTCCCGCCGGGCCTTGTCCAGGACCTGGCGCACCAGATCCGGCCGGGAACGGGCCTTGCCCAGCAGGCTTTTTTCAGCAAATTCGACCAG
>DAOQTN010000329.1:0-3887 GCA_035340555.1 Anaerolineaceae bacterium
TGCGCCAGAAATTGGCTTTGGCCCGGGCGCTGCTGCACGAACCCCCGGTCCTGTTGCTGGATGAACCGACCTCGGCCATGGATCCGGAAAGTGCGTTCATGGTGCGCAATGCCATCCGCAGCATGCGCTCCACCCAGCGGACGATTGTCCTGTGCACCCATAACCTGACCGAGGCCGAGGATCTGGCTGATCAGATTGCCATCATTCAGCGCGGGCGGATTATTTTCAACGACACATCGGCGAATCTCAAGCAGCGATTGCTGGGAGCGCCTGAATATGAAGCCCGGCTGGCCGGGACGGTCAACGGCTGGGAGCCAACCGGTTTGCCCGGGGTTTCGCTGGTGCAGCGCTCCGGCGATGTCCTGCGCTTCCGGGTGGAGAACCCCCAGGAGGCCAACCCCCTGCTCTTGGAACAACTGATTGCCCACCGCCTGCCGGTGGTGTCCTTCCATGAGGTGCCCCGCAGCCTGGAGGATGCCTATCTTGAGGCGGTGCGTCAGGCGGCGGAGGTGTCCCATGCTTGAGGCCTTGCGTCCGGTGTATGTCATTGCGCATCGGGAGATTCGCGACCAGTTCCGCGACTGGCGCATTGTCTTTCCCATCATCATCCTGACCATCCTGTTTCCGTTCCTGATGAATTACACCGCCCAGGAAATGTTGGGCTTTGTCAGCAAGTATGGCGGTGAAATTGTTGGGGAACGTCTGATCCCCTTCCTCTTGATGATTGTGGGGTTTTTCCCCAGTTCCTTCTCCCTGATCATTGCCTTGGAAACCTTTGTCGGCGAGAAAGAACGCGGCTCCATTGAGCCGCTGCTGAGCACACCCCTTGAAGACTGGCAGCTCTATCTGGGCAAACTATCCTCGGCGGTTGTCCCCCCTTTATTTGGCAGTTTTCTCGGCATGAGTGTTTACCTGGGCGGTCTGGCCATCGGACGCGTCCCGCTGCCGGATGGCGAGATGATGGCCTTGATCATCCTGTTGACAATTGTTCAGGCGGTGATGATGGTCTCGGGCGCAGTGGTGGTGTCCTGTCAGGCGACCTCGGTCCGAGCGGCCAACCTGCTTTCCAGTTTCATCATCATCCCGGTCACCCTGTTGATCCAGGGTGAAAGCATGTTGATGTTCTGGGGAAACTATTCCACGCTGTGGATGGCCTTTTTTGGCGTCATCCTGCTGACCTTCCTGCTTTTCCGGATGGGGTTGGCCTATTTCCGGCGCGAGGAGTTGCTGGGCCGGGAGATTGATGTCCTCAACCTGCGCTGGGGCTGGAACACATTCTGGCAGGCATTTACCGGCGGCGCCCGAAATGTCTGGCAGTGGTACCGGCGGGTTTTACCGAAAACCCTGAAAAAGCTCTGGCTGCCGTTTCTGATTGTTTTTGTGTTGGGGGCCGCGGGCGTGGTGATCGGTTTTTCTCTGGTGCGTCAATTCCCGATTGTCGCGCCGCCCGGGATGCTGGAGGAGATGGAGGAACGCCTGGGCCTGCTTTCGGAAGTCTTTGCACCCGGCGAATTTGGCCCGGTGTTCATGATCCTGGGCAATAATCTGCGGGTGATGGCCCTGGCCCTGCTGTTGGGAATATTTACCTTCAGCGTGTTGGGGGTGATCCCAATTATTGTCACCATGGCGGTTGTGGGATATATTCTGGGCATTCTGGGACTGAACGGTCTCCCGGCGGCCACCTATTTTGTCGGTCTGATCCTGCCGCACGCCTGGCTGGAAATTCCGGCCGCGCTCCTGGCCACAGCGGCCGTGCTGCGTTTTGGCGCCCTGCTGGCCACCCCGGCCCAGGGCAAGAAAATTGGGCAGGTCTGGCTTGAAGCATTGGCTGTCTGGGCCCAGGTGATGATTGGTTTTGTGATTCCCGCCCTTTTTGTGGCTGCAATGATCGAAGTCTGGATAACACCGCGCCTTGCTTTTTTGGTTTTGCGTTAAAATAAGAGTCAAGGAGACGCGATTCTTATGGGGCGCTTGATCGTTTTGGGAACAGCCAATGCCGTGGCCAATGAGCACCACGAAAACACCCATTTTGTGCTGCTGATTGGTGAACGGGCCATCATGGTGGATTGCGTGGGCAACCCGGTTATTCGTCTGCGTCAGGTGGGCATTGACTTTAATCAAGTCACCGATCTCATCCTGACACATTTTCATCCGGATCATGTTTCCGGGATGCCCCTCCTGCTGATGGACATGTGGTTGATGCAGCGCAAGCGCCCGCTGCATATTTATGGTCTCAAACACACCATCGACCGGGCCATTACCACCATGTCTTTGTACGAATGGGAGACCTGGCCCAATTTCTTCCCGGTTATATTTCACCGCCTGCCGGATGAGGAAAAAGCCACCATCCTGGATGAGAATGAGGTGCGCATTTTTTCCTCCCCCGGCAATCATCACATTCCCACCATCGGCATCCGGATCGAATTTCCGGATATTGCCCGTTCGGTGGCCTACTCCTCGGATACCGAACCCTGTGATGCCATTGTCAACCTGGCTGAAAAGGTTGATGTGCTCATCCATGAAGCCAGCGGAGCGTCTTTGGGCCACTCTTCGGCCACCCAGGCCGGTGAGGTCGCCCAGCGGGCGGGCGTGGGGCAGTTGTATCTGGTCCATTACCCACCGGAGGCCAAGCCGGAAGCCTTGGTTTACGCGGCCCGGGCGGGTTTCCAGGGCCCCATCCACCTGGCGACGGATTTAATGGAAATTACCTTTGTGTAAATAACGGGGATTTAAAAATGTTGCCCTCCAGCTCTATCAGACTGGAGGATTTCAATCACAGTCAGAAAATCCTCCCTTCTGTCGCGTCGACGTGTGCTACAATAACCACAAGCTAGGATTTGCGACTGATTAGACGGCAACTTTTCCTTGATAATGCAAAAAGGGAGTATATTATGCAGCTTTTATCACTGATCGGCGAGCAACCCATTCCAAATCTACTGGTTGCCAGAGCCTTGGAGCATGACCATCAGATTTTGGTGAATTCAAATTTCACCCAAAGAGTTGCAAACAACTTACATGCACTGTTACCAAACACCACCATTGGATTGATCAAATCTCCATATGACATCGAGAACGCCATGAAGGAAATGGAAGGGTGGGTTACAGAAGACACAATTTTCAATATCACCGGTGGGACAAAACCGATGGCATTGGCCGCTTATGAGCTTGCGCGCCAGTATCGTCGCCCGGTTGTCTATCTACAGAGCGAGGGCAGGGTTAGCAAGCTTTATTCGTATGATACAAAATCATCACAACCCGTGCTTGTCAGATCTGATACCCTGGGCCCGCTTGTAACGATTCGCGAGTACTTGAGCGCTTTTGGTTTAAAGTGGACGGAAGCCCCGCCGGCGAATCCACAGGAAGCGGCATTGCTGCCCTGGTTAAAGGCGCATACAGATGAGTGCATGAGTAATCTGAGCTTTGGTGCATTTGAAATCGATTTTGTGGTTAGGCGCGGCAACCAGGTTGCAATTATGGAAGCTAAAATGACCAAAAGAGTAACCCGGGGGGGAATAGACCAACTTAATACGGCTGGTGGCCAACAGTATCTTGGAACATATACGAAGAAAGTGCTTCTGGTGACTGGTGACCTTGCTCCCGAACTTCAACAACTGGCAGCTGAACGGAAGATCAAAATCGTCAAGATGGATGGGGCAATAAATCCAAGCACGAATCAATTTGAAATCCCGCAAGATAGTTGGCTTTTATTGGAGAACGCACTCGACGACATTCTATGATGGTGGGTAGGGTGCGCGATTGACTGGATCACCCGGTCTCTTCAATCCAAATCCTTACCCTCCACCCTCCCTAAACCCAAAACAGGCAGGCGCAAGCCTGCCTGTCCACGGGGGATCCCCTGATAAAGCCCCGTCCTATCGTGTAATCAC
>DAOQTN010000330.1:0-3875 GCA_035340555.1 Anaerolineaceae bacterium
CGAACGTTTCGGAGATGATGAGCTAAATGCGGTCTCGTTCCGTGCCGTGGAGACGATTTTGGTCACCCGGTTCATGCGCCGCCTCCCGATTGCCCGTAGTGCAACCGCCGGGCTGGAACTGCAACCGCAACTTTGGTTGCCGAGAGGTAAGGTGATGGCTGCTCTCGCACCACCATCCACAGTCCATCAGCCAGGTCAAGACCCGTGTCATAGTTGTCTATAAAACGGGTAACTATACGAACAAAAGCCCATCCCCAAGTAAAATACCTGGTTTGCAGCCTACACTTCAAATTCCAAATCAGCATCCAGGAGGTAGTGCTCAAACCAGGTCAGGTTCTGGTGCATCACAGCATGATTTTCGCGCGGGCGGGTGATGGGATGTCCCATGCCGGGGAAGATGAACAACTCAACCGGGATCCCCATTTCTTTCAAGCCGCGATATAGTTCCTTGGCATTGGAAATCGGCACCCGTTGATCATCAGAACCATGCTGGATTAACATCGGGGTGCTGGCCTGAGACAGCCCGCTCATGGGTGCCGTCCGATCATAAAGACTGCGGTCACGGAAGGGGGAGACAGACAAATATTCCGTGGTAAAGTGGGGAATATCATTACTGATATGGTACGTGTACCAATCAGAAATGCCCGCACCGACCGAAACCGCCTTGAACTTATCTGAACGCAGCCCGGCAAAGGCCGAGATATACCCTCCCTGAGACCACCCCATACAGCCCACTCGCTGCGGATCAATCCAGCCCAACCGGTCCAGATGGGCAATGGCCCCTTCCAGATCCCAGAGGTCGCCCACGCCCAGATTATTCACATTAAGTTCCATAAAGGCCTGGCCACGCCCAATTGAACCGCGATAATTTGGCTTGAGGACCAGCACATCCTGATTAACCAATTGAACGGATGGGTAGTATCGTCGGTCATCATAACTCAGCAGATATTCCGGGGAATACCCGGTTGGCCCGCCGTGAACAACAAATACCAGCGGATATTTTTTGGCGGGGTCAAAGTTTGCCGGTTTTCGCAATACGCCTTCAATCTCCACCCCGTCCTGGCTCTGCCAGCGGATGGTCTCCACACTGCCCATTTCCCAGCCATGCACCTGGGAACTCAAATTAGTCAATCGTTGCACGCTCCAATGTGCCCCCTGGCCGGCTCGGGCCACACAGGCTTCCGAGAATGTTGTTGCGTTTGCAGCCACCAGGCCAATTTGGCCAGCATGGCAAACATGAAATGCATCCTCCACATGCAAGCCATCAAAATTCAGCACTGTGAACTGCCCATCTTCATTGAACTTGGCCACACGCATTACCGTGCCATCCACATAGCTGCCAAAAATGCCGTCCGGCACCCAGTAAGCCTGCTCAAGGAATCGATCAAGTGCGGCTGAGAGGCAGTGCATTTGAGCCCGGGCTGTTGGCACATCCGGCGCGGCCAGTGCCACAGCGACATCCAGTGTCCATAGTTCAGCCTGGGTGTAGAAATGATGGTCTCGCCCCTGAAAGGAGAGCAGCAGGCGGGTGCTGTCCGGGGACAGGTCGCTCACAAAACACTGTTCTGGGAGATTCAACCGCGTGAGTGTGCCCAGGTGGGACAGATCTTCCGGCTGCTCCCCGGCTGCATCAGTGGCTTGGGCGTTATTTTCGATCGAGCTTTGGTCACTGGCTGCAGCTTGTTTCTCCTGGGCATGGCGCACATGCCCGGCCAGTGCAGCCGCCGCGTCCAACTGCAAACAATGGACGCTGGTATCCCGCCAATACACAAAATCATCACGGCGGCGGCAGTTGAGATAAATCGATTTGCCATCCGGGGCGGGGATTACATCACCGATATGCAAGCGATCGGCAAACAGACGGCTCAGTTCCACCACCGGCGGGACCAGATCCCGGGCCTCGTCTTCCGTCTGGGCCTGCTGCTGCGCTTCATACTGGCGCAGGGCCTCCAATGCCACATAATACAACGCGGTGGCACTGTCCTCCTGTTCAAAATGTTGATATGAGCCAAAGCGCTCGCTGCGTTTTTTGTTCTCTGTCCGCCCGGGATCATCGGCCAGGAAGACCAGCCCGTCACCAAAAGGCTTGAAACGGTTGACCCCCTCCTTGTGGTTGGTTACCTGCCAGCCTTCACCAACCAGGCCTTCATACAGCCAAACCTGTGCCGGCTGACCGTTGAAATTTCCCGTCTTGAGCAGCGCCAAGGTGTCATCGTTCAACCACTCAATCTGTTGGACACTGCCGCTGCGATTTAAGCGCCGGGGCGGCGTTTGAGCCTCCGGAGCCAGGTTTTGCACATAGCAAACATTCTCATAACGGTTGTTTTTCCAGTTTGTGGTACGCACAATAAATGCAGCCCGACCTCCTCCAGGAGAAACCTTGACCTCGACAGGCACTTCCAGTGCCAGCATCTCGCGCAGTGTGGGTTGGTGCAGAGCAGCAGCTTCGTTATTCATCTGGGTGATCTCCTTCAAGCTTGATTGGCAGACTCATCCCATTATAGTCAATTTCCAGCTGTTATCATCGAGAATGCTGGATTTGCATATCCGGTAAAATTGTGGTATTCTTATAATTAAGATAAATTATATCTACATTGAAAGGAAATGGACACATGAGTGCCTCAACTTCAGCCCCCTCCCGGGGCAGTTATACCATTACCGATCCGCCGCTCGTTGCTGCATTGTTCGGAAACACCCGCTGGGCCTGGCTCTGGGCCATCCTGCGCGTCTGGTTGGGCTACGACTGGATCACGCACGGCATTGACAAGCTGGGCAATCCGGCCTGGATGTCGGGCGAATCCCTGCTGGGATTCTGGCAGCGCGCGGTGGCCATCCCGGAAGCCCCGGGGCGACCGTTGATCGCCTTTGACTGGTACCGCAACTTCCTGCAGGCGTTGATGGACGGTAGTTCGCACGTCTGGTTTGCCAAGTTTGTGGCCATTGGCGAACTGCTGGTCGGGATCGCCCTGGTGCTGGGTATCTTCACCGGTATTGCCGCTTTCTTTGGGGGATTGATGAACTTCAACTTTATGCTGGCCGGAACTGCCAGCACCAATCCGGTACTCTTCCTGGCTGCAGTGCTGCTGATCATGGCCTGGAAAGTAGCCGGCTGGTGGGGGCTGGATCGCTTTGTCCTGCCGTTGCTGGGAACGCCCTGGCGACCTGGCCGGCTGTTTGAAAAAAAGTAGGTTGCTGACGCAATAAAAAAACTCCCCGGATTTTTCCTGCCGGGGAGTTTTTTTATCGGTTTCAGGCGCGGGCCGCCTTCAGGCGGTCAATCCGGCGTTGCAAATAAGGCATGAAGTAACCAGCATAGCGCTCCCAGAGTTCCGGGTTCTGCCAGTCATTGCCGGTAATGGTGCCGCGGCAGTGGGGCGACCCACAGTCGCATTCAAATTCATCAAAACAACTGCCATCACACATGGCGTAGTCGAAGCAGACTTCCTCGCCGGGTTCAATCGAGCGTATGGCCACCAGGACAATCTGACCGCTCAGCCCCGCATTGGGATTACAGGAGTGATTGACCCAGTCCGCCACCGCTTCCTCCAAACCGGAGAGATAATAGTCCTCCTCAACCTGCATGACGATTTGCTTGAGCTCGGGCGGCAGTTTTTCCAGTTCTGCGGCCGAGATGATGCGTCCGCCCCAGACCATCAGGATCTCACCTGCGGCAACCGGCTGCAAGGCATACACACCGCGGCTGCCGTCCGGCCGCACACGACCTTCCAGCTTGGGCGAGACACATGATTCGTGCGGAAAAAGCGTTGTCAAATCTGAGGCCATGATCATTCCTCCAGCAAACGGCGGAAAAATTCAGGCAGGGCAAAAGCCGCCTGATGCACCGCCGGATTCAGGTAATTCATTGTCCCCGGAGG
>DAOQTN010000331.1:0-3855 GCA_035340555.1 Anaerolineaceae bacterium
CCTTTGAGGCTTTTCGTCTGTTTCTGATGTCCGAACTTTTGTCCGGACATCAGTTTAAGGTCTTGACACATCTCCAAATGGGGATTATAAATAATACAATGATACAATTTGGCGGTTTGAGCCACCCCACCCCATCTTTTCCTGAAAGGATCCATTCTCAACATGAAAACTCTGCTCCGTTCGATTATCTTTGTGGCCCTGATTCTCTCTCTGGCGGCCTGCAGCAGTGGCACCACCCTGACCGGGGACGAGCGCGATGCTGTCCTGGCCTACAGCGAACCGCTGGCAGATGCGTTGTTTGAGGCTTTTAACACCGGAAACTATGTCAACTTCAGCGCCGACCTGGGGGAAGACCTGAAAGCAGCTATGGGCGAGGAAGCCTTTACCACGTTAAAGAGCGATCTGGATACCAAGGTGGGCAGTTATCAATCCCGCGAGGTCACTTCTGTCATTGAACTGAAAGAGGACGTTGTGGTCATCTACACGGCGGTCTACGCCAATGCCCCCGAAGTCACGGTCCGGTTGGTATTTTCCCTGGCTGAACCCCATCAAATCACTGGATTGTGGTTTGACTCACCGGAGCTGCGCAAGTAATCCCGTTCCTGTGACAATCTGGGCACCAACCCTGAGCCCTGGTAGCCTCTGATCCCCGTTATAATGATATTGTTGGCAACCATTCTGGCCATCAGGAAAGCAGTCAATGCATCATCAGCTTCTGCAAATCTGCAAACAAAATGCCGGGAGCGGTCACGAGTTCAGATGAGGCCCTGATTGCAACTCATTCAGACAGGCAGGAACTGCAGCCCACCGGGGCCGGACCTGCTCAGGACAAACTTATGCAAAACAAAATCGAAGA
Source organism: Anaerolineaceae bacterium (assembly GCA_035340555.1). Lineage (GTDB taxonomy): Bacteria > Chloroflexota > Anaerolineae > Anaerolineales > Anaerolineaceae > JAGOFZ01. Next base: position 857 of record DAOQTN010000331.1, read on the forward strand.
ACTTAAATCACGATTGGCTGAAATTCAGGCACTGGAGGCAGCGGCTTCGGTATTGGCCTGGGATCAAACAACCTTTATGCCATCCGGCAGCGCCGACAGTCGGGGCCGGCATCTGGCCGTCCTGGCACAATTATCCCAGGAGAAGTTCATTGCTCCCGAGATGGGGCACCTGCTGGATGACCTGGCGCCATATATTGAAACGCTGCCGGCTGATTCCGATGAGGCCCGCCTGATCCAGGTGACGCGCCGCGATTATGAACATGCCCTGCGCATCCCGCCTGCCTGGCTGGGTGAATACTACGAGCATGCCACCCGGTCCTATCAACTCTGGAGCGAGGCCCGGCCGGCCAATGATTTTGCCCGCGTCATCCCCGCCTTGGAAAAAACTCTGGATTACAGCCGACAACTGGCAAACTTTTTTCCGGGTTATGAGCACATAGCCGACCCTCTGATTGATGAAGCTGATTACGGGATGAAGGCAAACGCCATCCGCCAGGTATTTGACCAGCTGCGCACCGAACTGGCCCCAATGGTCAAGGCCATCACCGCCCAGCCCGAAATTGATGATTCCTGCCTGCGACGGCATTTCCCCAACCAACAGCAAATCAATTTCACCCTGGATGTGATCAAGCAAATTGGTTTTGATTTTCAACGCGGCCGGCAGGACATCTCCGCCCACCCCTTCACAACCGCCTTCTCCATGCATGATGTGCGCATCACCACCCGGGTGGACGAGGATTATCTGGGAGATTCCCTCTTCAGTTCGATTCATGAAGCCGGCCATGCCATGTATGAACAGGGCATCGATCCTGCGCTTGAGGGCACCCCGCTGGCAACCGGAACCTCGTCAGGCGTGCACGAAAGCCAGTCCCGGTTATGGGAAAACCTGATCGGTCGCAGCCATGGATTTTGGGTTTACTTCTATCCCCGACTGCAGCAGGTATTTCCCGAACAGTTGCGGGACATTTCGATGGAAGTCTTTTATGGGGCCATCAACAAGGTACAGAAATCCCTTGTCCGCACGGATGCCGATGAAGTCACCTATAACCTGCATGTCATGCTGCGCTTTGATCTGGAACTGGCACTGCTGGAAGGGGCTCTTGAAGTGCGCCACCTGCCCCAGGCCTGGAATGACCGGTACCGCACCGACTTGGGCATCACCCCGCCGGATGATCGGATGGGGGTCCTGCAGGATGTCCACTGGTACGGTGGCACCATTGGCGGGTCGTTCCAGGGCTATACCCTGGGGAATATCATGAGCGCGATGTTTTTTGATGCTGCCTTGGCCGCTCATCCAGAAATCCCCAACCAAGTGCAGGAGGGTAAATTTGAAATCCTGCGAAGCTGGCTGGGAGAGAATATTTACAAGCACGGCCGCAAATATACTGCCAATGAATTGCTGGAGCGCGTCACCGGTGGCTCCCTCCGGGTCGGCCCCTACATTAATTACCTGCACGACAAGTACAGCCAATTATACGCCATCTAATCCTGGAGCAGTTTTTTCGCCCCGTTTAACCAACATCCGGCAGAGATCATTTCTGCCGGATGTTTTTTCCTGCGTCTCAAGCGGGGCGTTCTGGCCCTGATGGACAACTTCATCCAGAGGCGGATTTCCAGGGCGGCTACTTGGGAGGATTGATTGGGGCACCTGGCTGAGGCGGCTGCCTGGGGCACACCTGGCTGAGGCGGCTGCCTGGGGCACACCTGGCTGAGGCGGCTGCTTGGGGCACCTGGCTGAGGCGGCTGCCTGGGGCACCTGGCTGAGGCAGCTGCTTGGGGGAACTGATTGGTGCGCCGGCCAGGACGGCAGGTCCCGGGCAGGGATTATTCCAAGGCCTTAGCTTCTTCCCACCAGACATCCATCTCGGCGAGCGTCATTGAATTCAGGGGGCGTCCCGCCTGCCGGGCACATTTTTCGATGTATTGGAAGCGACGGCGAAAACGCTGGTTGGTCTCCCGGAGTGCCGTCTCGGCGTCAACATGATACCAGCGCGCCAGGTTCACCACGGCAAACAGCAGATCGCCGATTTCCATGGCTTGATGGACGGCATCCGGGGCATCCGCAATCTCGTCCAGTTCTTCCAACACTTTCTGTCGCACCGGATCAATGGTTTCCCAATCAAAGCCCACCCGGGCAGCCCGGTCGGCGTATTGGTGAGCCTGTGACAGGGCCGGCAGGGCCCCGGGAACACTGTCAAGCATGCCCTTTTCAGCCTCGCCATTGGCGGCGCGCTCCTCGGCCTTCAGCCGTTCCCAATTGACCAGCACACCGCCCACTCCATCCACCTGCACATCGCCAAAAACGTGCGGATGGCGGCGGATAATTTTTGAAGTGACCCCCTGCAGGATATCGGCCAGACGGAAGGTGCCGGCTTCGCTGGCTATTTGGGCATGCAAAACAATCTGCAGCAGCAGATCACCGAATTCCTCAGCCATCTTGTCACTCTGGGCCGCATCCAGTGCGGCCAGCGCCTCATAGGTTTCCTCCAGCAGATAGGGGCGCAGGCTGGCATGGGTTTGCTTGCGATCCCAGGGGCAGCCATCGGGGGCGCGCAGGTGCGCCACCACCTCATGAAACGCCTCCAATGAGGTACCCTCGCCCAGGGCAGGGATGTACAGAGCGGCGCCATCATCCAAAGCAGGTTCTATGGCGGCATCTAAAGCAGCATCTAAAACGGCATTCGGCAGGTCCGATAGGGGAATTTCAGCCACCTGACCGCGGCTCACCAAGCGGATCGGCCAATTGGCGGGATAGACAGCCAGCAGCGCGGCTTGAACAGCCTCGGCAAGCCGGGGCGTATCCAGGTTCAGAATGAGGGCCGCCATATCCGGGGGAAACGGAGGGACATGGGCATCCTGCAGTCGGGCAGCCGGGATCAACGCCAGGTTCTGCACGGGATCAAGTTTCAAGATGGTCAGAAGTGAGTCGATAGATGGCATAGCTTATTCCCTTAAACAACGATTAGCAATTGGCCCCATCCGGTGGACGGCAGCCAATC
>DAOQTN010000332.1:0-3842 GCA_035340555.1 Anaerolineaceae bacterium
GGGATCAATTTGGCCGAAAACGGCAAGGAGGATCTGATCCAAGATTTTGTCAGCAATGTGACTTCCTTTTGCGCCTGGCTGTACGGACCACCGTCCGAAGGATATTGCTGATATTAAAGCGATTGCAGCCAGTCATCCAGATTTGGACAAAGAGCGCATCCGTTCCTGGGTTGAGCAGTTTGGTGAAGCGCTGGACTTGCCCAATTTGTGGCAGACGATTTCACCGTTGCTGTAGCCAATCCCGTTTTGCAGCCAGGAGAGGTTATTGTATGGTTCTCCCGTGGGGGGCCACCGGGGTGTCTTTACGGGTACGCCAATCACAGCGGTCGAGTTATTCGCCTTCCTTGCTGTCCAACAGCCGACCCTGCAGCCACCCTGTCTTCCGGCAGGAAAATTTGGCGCATATGTTGCCCCGTTCAGGGGGGCTGTGGCTGGCCCGTTTCGATGCGTACAACAACCAAAAGCGGCGGGGGGGAAGCCCGCCGCTTTCTGAGGAGGGGATGCGTCGAGCCTGGCCTAGCCTTTGAGTGCGCCGGCCATCAACCCGCGCAGGAAGTAGTTCCCGAGGAAGATGTAAATCAACAGGGTGGGCAGGGCCGCCAGGAACGAGCCGGCCATCTGAACATTCCAGGAAATGATCTGGCTGCCGGCCATGTTGTTCAACGCCACGGTGACCGGCCAGCTCTGCGAGCCGGTAAGGACCACGGCAAAGATGAAATCATTCCAGGCGGAGGTGAACTGCCAGATCAGCACCACCACGAAGGAGGGCAGGGAGATGGGCAGCATGATCTTGAAGAAAATGCCCAGGATGTCCGCACCATCAATGCGGGCGGCTTCCAGCAGTTCCTTCGGGATCGTCGCATAGTAATTGCGGAAGGTCAGGGTCGTGATGGGGATGCCGTAGATGACGTGGGTCAGGATCAGGCCGCTGACACCACCGTACAGGTTGATCTCCTTCATGAACTGCACCAGCGGGATCAGGATGCTCTGGTAGGGGATGAACATCCCGAACAGGATCAGCGGGAAGATGACATCCGCGCCCTTGAACTTCCATTTGGACAGGACGTAGCCGTTCAGGGAGCCCAGAGCAGAGGAAATCAAGGCCGCCGGCACCACCATCAGCACGCTGTTTTTGAAATAAGGCGCCAGTTTGGTCAAGGCCTCGATGAAATTGTCAAAGTGAAGGCCGTTTTGCGGCAGGTTCCACATCGTCTGCAGGTCAATCTCTTCAAAGCTCTTGAAGCCAGTGGTCAGCATGATGTAGAGCGGCAGAAGATAGAACAGGAACATGGCCACCAGCGGGATGTACAGCAGCAGGCGGGCGCGTGAGCGTTTCATAAGCTCTCCTCCGTTTTCAGGCTGTAGCGCAGGTAGGGAATGACCAGCACCGCCACGCTGATTAACAGCAGGATGCTGATGGCCGCGCCGCGGCTGTAAAAGCCACCATCGAAGGTGGTCTGCCACATGTAAACGGCTGGCACGTCGAGCTGCAGCTGCTTGCCGGCAACTGCAATGATCAGGTCAAACACTTTCAGGGAAATATGGCCCAGGATGATCATGGCACTGAAGGTGATTGGCTGCATCAGCGGCAGGATGATATGACGGTAAATCTGCCACTCATTGGCGCCGTCCACCCGGGCGGCTTCGCGCAGTTCCTGGGGAATGGAGCGCAGACCGCTCAAATAAAGCGCCATCACGTAACCGGACATCTGCCAGATGGCCGGGATGGCAATGAAGGCGATGCCCCACACCGGTGTGGTGTACCAGTCGTTGATCAGAAAATCCAGCCCGAGTTTGTCGAACAACAGGTTAAACCCGCTCATGCGGGTGCCCTGGGCTGGATTCATCAGCCAGCGCCAGACCACGCCGGTCACGATGTAGGAAATTGCCATCGGGAACAAAAAGACGGTGCGGAAGATGGACTCCCCTTTGAGGTCCTGGTCCAGCAGGATGGCCAGGATCAGGCCCAGCAGCAGCGCGCCGGTGACAAACAGGACGGTAAAGATGGCGGTGTTGCGCACGTCCACCTGGAAGCGGGGGTCTTTGAACAGTTCCAGGTAGTTGTTGAGCAGCGGCTGGGCCCAGGTGTAGTTGGGCATCAGCCCTTTCCACTGGCTCAGCGATACCTTCGCCGACCAGCCGATGAAGCCATAAATGAAGATGGCCACCGCCACAATGGAGGGCAGCACCATCAGCATCCCGATCAGGCGGTCTCGATCCAGTTTTCTGCGCATCGCGCCTCCCAATTCCCATGGGGTGGATGCTCCTGATCCACCCCATGGGCGAAACAATCAGAGTTTACTTGCAGGGGCCGGAAGCGGCGCAGGCCGCAACCAGGGCGGTTTGGAAGGCAGCGCCGTCCTTCGAGCTCAGGAACAGGCCGAGGGCGGTATCGATCTCGGACTTCCAGGCGTCGTTGGCGACCACACCATGGGTCAGGCTGCCGGTGATGACGTTGGTTTTCCAGTCATCCATGGCAGAGAGCAGGTATTCACCGTAGAGGCTGCGGTCCGCATCGGAGCGGGCGGGGATGGAGCCCTTGACGGGATTGAAGGCATCCTGGCCTTCCTTGGAGCCGGCAACGCGCAGCCAGGCAATCGCGGCTTCGCGATGCGGGGCGCCCACGGCCAGCACAAAGCTGTCGGAGAGGAACTGGAAGGAACCCACCGTGCCGGGAACTGGCGCCCAACCGTAGTCGGTCTTGGGGGCCTTGCCCAGTTCACGGAAGTAGCCTTCAGCCCAGTCGCCCATGACATTGAAAGCGGCATCGCCGTTGATGACCAGCTGGGCGGCATCCTGCCAGCTCAGGGAGGTGGCATCGCTGTTGGTATAGCTCAGCAGCTTGATGTAGTTGTCGATGGCTTTGGTGACTTCAGCGCTGTCCCAGGCGGTCGTGCCTTCCCAGAGGCCGTTGTAGGCATCGGGGCCGAGGGTGCCCAACAGGACGGTTTCGAACAGGTGCATGGCGGTCCACTGCTCACCCAGGGCCAGCGGGGTTTCAACACCGGCGGCTTTGAGGGCGTCGAGCGCGGTAAACCATTCGTCCATCGTGGTGGGGACGGCAATGTTGTTCGCGGACAGGATGGCCGGGTTGTACCAGAGCACGTTGGCGCGATGGATGTTGACCGGCACCGAGTAGATGTTGCCATCCTTGGAGATGAGCGGGATCAGGGTGGCGGGCATGACGTCCTTCCAGCCTTCCTCTTCGTAGAGGAAGTTCAGGGTGTCAATCTGGCTGGCCGCAACATAGGTGCCGATCAGTTCCTGTCCGGCATGACCCTGCCAGCTGTCCGGCGGGTTGCCAGCCTGCAGCCGGGTGGCCAGCACAGCGCGGGCATTGGTGCCGGCGCCGCCAGCCACGGCGGCATTCACGAATTCGATATCCGGGTACTTGGCCTGGAAGATCTTGATCATGGCGTCGAGCCCGGCGGCTTCGCCGCCGCCCGTCCACCAGGAAAAGACTTCAACCTGATCCTGGCCGGTTTGCTCGACCTTGGGCGTGCAGGCGGAAAGCACAAAAGCCGCCATCAGCAGGATGCTGATTACAACAAACAGTTTCTTTGACATTTCAATTCTCCTCGAAAATATTCTAGCTGAAAATGGACAAATTGGGGGTTGGATCGGGGTGACAATTGTTTAAAAAACACCTCCTTGGACTGACTTTTGGGCTGCCGTTCTGCCAGAAAGGGTTTTGGCAAGCTGCGCGGGTTCAAAGGCATTCTGGATGACCAGCGTCGCAGCCCCGATTGCAATGGCGTCATTGCCAAGTTTGCCGGCGACAATCGCGGCCTGCTGGGCGGCGATGGGCATCACGCGCTCCCGGATGGAGGCGTGGATTGGTC
>DAOQTN010000333.1:0-3823 GCA_035340555.1 Anaerolineaceae bacterium
CCCCGGCCACGCAACAGTGCCACATCGGCGGCGAAGCATAAATCCTCGCCGCCGGACTGTTGGTAGTGATTGTGAGCAACCAGGATCCGCAATGGCATGATGATTTTTGGCCGGGGTCGGTACCGACCCCGGCCCATTCTCCTAACGCAAGATCACCGGCAGGACAATCCGGTGACCTTCCCCGATCTCGGCATTGATGACAAAATTAACGCCACTGGCATCCGGGCCAACGGTTACCGTTCGGCTGACGGGATTGAAAGTATAGGCCTGATAGGCGGGCGTGACAACGTAGGAGCCTGCGGGCAGGTCGCTGAAGACATACCCACCACTCGATCCGGTGGTCGTGGAAGACACATAACCACCGCCAGACCGGGTGAGGGTCAACATGACTTCTGCCACCGGCAGCGACAGCGGATCCATGACCTGTCCGGAGATCGAATAGGTCGGATCGGTTGTGACATGGGCAACGACATCCTGGGCAAAGGCATCCGGGGGCACGTTGAGCACCAGGGTGGCGGGCTCGAACAGATATCCGCCCAGACTGAACGCCAGGGAGTAACTGCCCATTTCCAGACCACTGAAGGCATAGAAACCGTCCTGGTCGGTCATGGTGCTGGCGCCGGTGCTCAGCGAGACCATCACCCCGGCCAGGCCATCCCCGGATTCGTCAATAACATAGCCCTGGATTTCATAGGTCAGATTGGCAAAAACCGGGCTGGTGCGGAAGGGCTGGTAGTCCACCCGGTCGGTCACAGCCACGCCGGTTCCACCCGGGTTGGCGCTGTGGGTGGGACCGGAAATTGAATCCCACCAGTTGTACTCGGCCAGGATGGTCCAATTGGTGGAGGCATTGTAGATCCCAAAATCCGTGCTGAACAACAGGTCGTTATCGCGAATGTTCACCTCCAGGACACCGCTGGAGGTGTTGGGATGGCCGTAGATGTGCGTGCCGTTGTCGACGAATAAATTATTGTGGATGTACGACTCAATATCCCCGGGGCCATCCGCCCAGAGCGAGAGGCCGACCACATTATTGATAAAGATGCTTCCGGAGATTTCCGGCGAGATCGAGGTATTGACCGGTCCGCTGTAATAAATGAATACACCGTCCAGCGAATACTGCATGTAGGAATTTTCCAGCTTGGTGGCGCTGGATTTCAGGTAGAGCCCGGCCCAGTCGCCCGGAGCAGGCATGGTGGCATTGCCATCGCCGTTGGTATCGCCGCCAATCGAGTCATTATAAATTGAAGTGAACACCACCGGGTTTTGAAGGGTCCCCTGGGATTCCAGATCACCAAACGCATCCAGATACAAGCCCGCGCCGAACTTGACAATCGAGCCCGATGGAAAGACCAGCTTGGTCTTCGTGGGGTAGAGCGGATCGGCCAGGGTCCAACCAACGATCAGATTAGGGTCGACGTGATTGGCTGTTCCATTTTCGTAGATGATCAGGGGGTAATTGCCGGCAACCGCAAACGGCAGGTTCTGGTAAACCGGCAGGGCACAAGGAATTGGGGTCAGCAGATCGCAGTCGGGATTGAAGACCCCGCCCAGGCCAATCGCCGCGCCAGCACTGTTGATGACCTGCAGAGCGTCGGGACCGTTGCCCACCCCGACCGCCGCCGGGGCCTCTGGTGCGCCACGCCGCTCCTGCAGAGCCGCCTGGACGCCGGGTAAATTAAAGTCCGGCGCGTTCAATGCCGGCCGGCTTTCGGACTCCAAGCTGGCGGTCCCAACTCCGGAACCCACATGGCTCATCAGGTTGCCGGTGACAAACTGTGGAAAGGCCGTCCCGCCCAGGAAAAGGGGGTAAACCCGCGTGTTGGTAAAGGTCACATTGGTGAAGGTCGGGACGGATACCCCGATGGTGGTGGGGCGATTGGGTGGATTACCCGTGTCTTTATGGGCATAGGTTGTAAAGTCATAATCGTTGTCGTGGAAATCGAGGTTATTCAGTGTGGCATTAATATTCCCGCGCCCATCGGTTCCAATGGCCAGCAGCAGCCCCACCCAGTTCTCGGCAAAGGTGCTGTCAGTGATCTGGGGATTGATGTGTTCATTGGGATAGCCGGCATAGTAATAGGCCACCCCAGCGGTGGCATATTTGACCACGGCATGATGGACATTATTCACTTTGCCAGGCGTGTCCGAAAACCAGATGGCGTCCCAGTCCACCGGTAGCGGTTGGGTGGTCGAGCCGTCGGCATTGGTATCACCAGCATAAGTGTCATCCCGGTACGAGGTGAAGATGACAGGATGGCCGGCTGTCGATTGCAGATCCAGCAAGCCATAGATGTAAAGGCCCTCATCGTAATCAAACTTAACAATGGTGTCTGCGGGAACCTGGATGATGCTATTCCAGTCCTGTTCCAGGGGATCCAGGACGACATAAGGGAAAATTTCCCCTGCCTCCCCAGCCACATGCTGCCAAACGGTTGGGGAATGAGTCTGCGAGGCACACCACTGGCCGCCCAATCCGATGGCTGGATGGGTGTGATTGGTAAAGGTGTTGGCGTTCACCCCCGTCCCCCACACGGGTTCCGAGGTGCCGCCCAGATAAATCGGGAAGTCATCATGTCCGGTGGCACCGGCGTACCCTTCAAAGGTATTGGCGTTCATCACCGGCATCGCCGTACCGGAATAGCCGATATAGGGGCTGGTCAGATAACAGGATGGCACAGAGGTGTAAAGCCCGTATTCGTTTTGTTTCAACTGGTTGTTGGCAATGATTGAAGTGACGTCCCCCAGACCCAGCAGGGTGAGTTGAATACCCATGATGTTGTACTGGAACAGATTGTTGCGAATCTGCGGGTTCAGATGGGTATTCTGGGTGAAGACCGTCACCCCGGCATAGCCGTAGCGCGACACCGTATGGTGAAAGTCATTCGCACTGTTTTCAAGATATACCGTATCCCAGTCCATCACCACCGGGGTGGTCGCCCCGCCATCATGGTTGGTGTCATCATAGACATCATCCCGGATTGAGGTGAAGATCACCGAATGGCCGTCGCTGCTCTCGAGGTCCAGAACACCCTGAACATCCAGATAGCGCCGCGGCTGGGTACCCACTCGCAATTGAAATTTAAAGATGGTGTCCGCCCGGACCGTCACGTTGGCATTGGCAGTCACCACTGTCGTCTGGTCAACCACATAGGGGAAGTACTTGCCGCCCTCCCCCAGGATGCGTTCCCAGATGCCTTCAGCATTGAAGTTGCCACCCAAGGCAATGGCCCGGTAGTAATTATTGGAAAAGGTATTTGGATCCCCGGTGTCATAGGTCGGAAAGGCAGTCCCGCCCAGGTAGATCGGATACCCGGTCGAGTTGTTGAAGGCATTGCCCTTGAGGTGGGGCCGGGAGGCCCCCAGATCCGGCACGGGCTGGCTGTCGATCAGGGTATACAGGCCGTAGCCATTGGCATCAAAGGTGCAGTTTTCAATTTGGGAGGTGATATCCCCATGCGAACTGATCCACAGGGAAACGCCGTTGTTGTTGGATTTGAAGACGCTGTCAGTAACGGGTGGGGCCATATCCGTCGTCGCGAGGTTGCGGATCATCAAACCCCAATTGGCATAACGGATCTCGGCATCATGGAAACTGTTGTTGTCGCCATAGATGAAGTACCCTTCCCAGTCCGCCGGGGCCGGTGTGGTCGCCGCACCGTCGTTGTTGGTGTCTCCAGCCACCGTGTCATCCTTGTAGGAGGTGAAAATGATTTCCGAACCGTCATCGCTCTGCAGTTCAACCGTCCCGATGGCGTCAATAAAGTAGCGGTAGTAATTTGGCGCCCCGCCGCGGTCGAACTTGAACACCAGGCCGCCCGGG
>DAOQTN010000334.1:0-3816 GCA_035340555.1 Anaerolineaceae bacterium
CCAGGTGGACAAGCTGCTGGCGCTGCTGAGTGAAGCGGAAGAAGCGGCAGAATAGCGTTCGAGCTAAAGCAAAGACAGCCCCGGCATTGTTGGTAATGCCGGGGCTGTCTTTTAAGAAGAACTGCTTACAGACACCAGACAGGAATGATCTTATCGGTATCCTTCAGGGTGATCAAGCGGTCATCCATACAGACAATACCTCTGCTGCCACGTTTGAGGCCAGACAGGTTGGCCAAGTTACCAAACGCAGCGGTATCATCGGACCTTGGATCGGCCTGTTTTTTGATTCCAATCGGATGACAGAAGTCTCCGGATTGGATCAGGAAGTCGATCTCAGCGCCATCCCGGTCACGGTAAAAATCGAACAGCGGTTGCAATATGTGCCGCTTTGCCGCTTGATGTACATGACGCAAATCCATTTCGGCTATTATAAGACGCGATTTTTCAATAGCCGATTCGAGACCAGGAATCAAGCGGACAAAGAAGATTTTTTCTAACTATGGACGGCGAACCAGTTGCCGGCCACCGGCGGCAGGGTCAGGCGCAGCACGCCGTCGGCGATCGCAATTTGCTGGCGATCGATCGGACTGGTGAAGACCTGGCCTTCGGCAGCGTTAAGTGCTGAAGCGGGGATCTCCAGCTGGGCCTTGTAGCGGGAGGGATTGGCGACAATGATCATCTGATGCCCATCGGCGCGGCGGGCAAAAGCACAGGCGCCGTGATTGCCCTGGGCAAGGGGGAGATATTCGCCGCGCCGCAGGGCAAAAGAGCCGCGGCGGTGGGCAATCAACTGGCGCAGCCAGGCGCGCAGCTCCGTATTCCAGGTGGACTCGTCCCAAGAGAAGGCGCGGCGGCAGTCAGGATCCTTGCCTCCCTCCAGGCCAACCTCATCGCCATAGTACACGGCCGGAGCCCCCGGGAAGGAGAACAGCAGCAGGTAGGCCAGACGCAGTTTGTCCAGATTGCCGCCCAAGGCGGTCAGGGCGCGCTCGGTATCGTGGGAGCCGAGCAGCAAATACATGGCAAAGACGTTTTTCTGGGAATAGCGCCCCATCTGTTCCTGCACCTGCCCGGTGAAGCCGGCGCCATCCAGTTTGCCGGCCAGATAGTCAAAGATGGCGCTGCGCAGTGGATAGTGCATCAGGCCGTCAAAATGGCCCGGACTGACCCAGCGCGGATTGCCATCCCAGATTTCACCCAGCAGATAGGCCTCGGAATTCACCGAACGGACCGTGTGGCGGAATTCCTCCCAAAACGAGTCGTCATCAATCTCATTGGGCACATCCAGCCGCCAGCCATCCGCCCCCTGTTCAATCCAATAACGGGCAACTTCCATGATATAACGACGCACCTGGGGATTGGCGGTATTGAATTTCGGCAGACTGGCATAGCCCCACCAGGCTTCATAGTTAAGGTTCTTGTGGGTGCCGTAGGCCGAGACCGGAAAGTTTTTGACATGAAACCAGTCCCGATAGGGCGACTCGGCCTGATTTTCCAGCAGATCGCTGAAGGCAAAAAAGCCCCGGCCGCAGTGATTGAACACACCATCCAGGACAATGCGAATGCCCGCCCGATGAGCCGCATCCACCAAAGCCTGGAAATCCTTCAGATTGCCCAGCTTGGGATCAATTTGGAAATAATCGAAGGCGTTATACCGGTGATTGGATGCCGCCAGGAAGATGGGGTTGAAGTAGATGGCATTAATGCCCAAATCCTGAAGGTAATCCAGCCGGTGCAGGACGCCGCGCAGGTCGCCGCCCATGAAACCATTGCGTGTCGGTGGGGTCCCCCAGGGCTGCATATTGGCCGGGTTGATGGCCGGATCGCCGTTGGCGAAGCGATCCGGGAAGATCTGATAGAAAACCGTATCCTGCACCCAGGCGGGAATTTTTCCGGGAGTGCTCATTGCTGCTGCTCCTGACGGGCTTTGCGCTCCGACGGCTCAAGTTTTGCCAGCTCAGAGATTTTGATATACGAATAAAGGAGAAAACCTACAAACATGAGCAGGGCCCCAAAAACCATGATTAAATCATAGAGGGAGGGGGTCCAATTAATCCAGGGGAGATGAACCAGCGGATTGCCGGCAAAGAAAATCACAGCGTTGACGATGATGATCAGAACCCGCATTTCCGTGGGACCCAGTTTGGCATATGAAATGCGAAATTTTCCGGTAACGATGGTATCAACATAAACCAGAACCGACATCAGCATATAGCCGATCAAGGCCAGGGTGGCGATTCTAAAATCGATGTAGGGGGAAAGTCCCAGACCCAGGAAAACCAGCACCTCGTCAAGCGCGTCCACGATATGATCCACAAAAAAACCATATTTGGGGCGCTCAATATTCCGGTAGCGCGCCAGGGTGCCATCCAGGCTGTCACCGAACCAGTTCATGATCAGACCCAGGCTGGCCAGCCAGAGAAACCAGGGGCTGTAATTGGTCAGGATGTAACTGACAAAAATGACCACGGTTCCCAGGAAGCCAAAGGCGGTCAACAAGTCTGGGTGTACCCAGGCCGGCATGTGGGCGGCCAGCCAGCGCAGGGCCGGGCGCTCCAAGGGGCCCAGCAGCATGGGATTGACCCGGGTGTGCTGTGAACGATCTCCAAAAGACATCTGATCTCTCCTCAAGACGGGATTTGGTCGAGCGTTTCAGGCCAGACCGGATAAGTCATGGCCCACTGCTCGGGGTGGGCACTGAGAACCGCTTCAGCCAGCCGCAGAATTTGCTCGGCATTGGCAATAACTTCAGTGTCACGATCGGGATGGGACTGCAGCCAGATGGGCTCGGAACAATTGAGCACGTACCGACCCTTGGGCTGGGATAAACAATATACGAAATAGACCGGCACCTTGTTGCGCAGGGCCAGGGGAATATAGGCCACCGGAAGCGCCGTGGGACGGCCAAAAAATCGGGGGCGGTGGGTGGATTCGGGCCAGGGGCGATCCAACCCCGTCAAAACCGTGCCCCCGTTTTGGAGCCGCTGGCGGGCACTCTGCAGCGCCTCCATTGTCAATGGCATGATTTCAATGCCGCTTAACCGCCGCAGTTCATTTTGCAGCTGGTAGCCACCCGGTGGCTGGGGGAACGACAACACCAAAAATTTCAGTCCCGCCTGGACCAGCGCCATGCCGGCCAGATCAAAGGAGCCCGTGTGCGGGGCGACAAACACAGCCCCCTGGCGGGCCTGTTTGCGCTCAGCGATGATCTCCAGCATGTGCGGGGTGAATTGGACCATGTGCCGGGCCCGGTTGGGGGTGCGAACATTGTGATAGTGATCAAACAAGGCGTTGCCGGAAGAGCGGATCACCTGGCAGGCCCGTGCATTCAATTCGGCAGCGCTCAAGGTGCCCCCACTGAGCACCCACTGATTGGCCCGAATCGCCTGCACCATGGCGGTCTCCCTCTGGCAGACGATCAGGCGGGCAACCAGGTCAACCAGGCGCCGGCCCAACCAGCGCGGCATCAACTGGCTGAGGGTCAGCATCAAACTGACCGCAAAGCGGCTGTTGCTGAAACGCTGCAGGTTAATCCGGGGACGGTGGGGGGAACTGGCGGTCATGCAAAAATATCAGCAATTAATTTCTCAGGTTGATCGGCATAGGTGGTCAGTGGCAAACTGCCCGCAGCCAGCGCCGACAGGATCCGGGTCAGCCCCTTGTTCACCGGCGCCGGCAGTTTAAACGCGGCAGCCTGGCGCGCCACGGCACCGTTGAGGTAGTCCACTTCGCTGTGCTTGCGGCCGCTGTATAAATCAATGTGAAAAGAGGGCAACTTGTCGCCGCGCCCTTTGGTCAGGGCTTGTTTCAGCAACA
>DAOQTN010000335.1:0-3798 GCA_035340555.1 Anaerolineaceae bacterium
TGCCACAGCCAAGGCCGGCTGGCTGGTGATGCCCGAGCTGATGGTTCAGCACGGCATCAACTGCGCCTTCTCGGTGGCGGCAGGCATGGTGAGCGAACTGGTCGGGCTCTCGACTGTGCCCCCGAACGCCCCCCCCGCCCCCAAGCTGTGGTACGACCTACCCTACGCGGTGGCGCTGCGCGATTTCTTCTCCGCGTTCAAGATGCGCGCCCAGCAGAACACCCGTTACATCGAGGCCGACATTGAAGAAGCCATCCGCACCCATACGGTGGACACCCTGATCTCAATGCTGACCAGCGCTGACATTCAGAGCACCATCACCCCGGACGAGGGCCGCAATGTGCCCTGGCATTACAACAATATCCGCGGCGTCCAGACCGTCAAACAGACCTGGGCCGCCCTGGACGGCATCAAGGAACTGGTCTCGCTCAATCATCAGGGGCCGCTGGGCCAGATGGTCCGCGACATCAAGGAACGGGCGGTGGCCTTCCTCGAGGAAATCATCGAGATTGGCGGCTATTTTGCCGCCGTTGAAAAGGGTTTCTTCGTCGACTCAGCCAAGTACCCGGCGCGCAACGGTGACGGCATCGCCCGCGACAGCAAGGGTGGCATCGGTGCCAACACCATCGTGCCCCGCGATCCCGACTACTACGCTCCGGTTTGCAGCCACTTTGGCGACAATCACCTGCCGGCGGGTGTGGCGCACGCCTGTGACCCGATCGGCGGCTGCACCCTGTGTGACCCGGAAAAAATTGTCTTCATCGACGAACTGGATCCGGAGGATAACTGCGACAAACGGCTGGAACGCACCCAACCCTACCGCACCGGCACGGCCATCAAACCGGAAGCGGAATGGGCCGGCGACGGCACCGTGCTGCTGCAGTTCTTCGTGCCGCTGCCCGAGGATGTGGCCGCGGTCTACGGCGTGGAAATGGCCAAAAAGATGGGCCTGGTGGACCCGGAAGTGGTCAACCTCACCCCGATGCACCCCGTGGAAGGCTGCTTCATCGAAGTCAAGGGCAAGGTGGACTTCGACATTGACCGCACCACGCTGCGGGTTCCGGAAAAGGAAATCATCCTGCCGGAAGATGAACTGGTTGCCGCAGTGCGGCAACTGGGGCTGCGTGTGGTGGCCGGCACCGTGGGCGAAGACGAACACAGCGTCGGCCTGCGGGAAATCCTGGACATCAAGCACGGCGGTATCGAGAAATACGGCGTGAAGTACCACTACCTGGGGACCTCGGTCCCACTGGGTAAACTGGTGGATGCGGCAATCGAGACCGGCGCCCATGCCATCCTGATCTCCACCATCATCAGCCACAACGACGTCCACCGCACCCAGATGCGCAAGCTGCATGAACTGTGCGTGGAAAAGGGCATCCGCAACAACATCATCCTGATTGCCGGCGGTACGCAGGTCAGCCGGGAGATGGCGGCGGAGACCGGCCTGGACGCGACTTTTGGGCGCGGCACCAAGGGCATTCACGTTGTCAATGCCATGGTCAAGATCCTGCGGGCGCGCGGGCTGGTCAAGTAGACCGCAAGAAGCAAAATGGTCCACAGGCACGGGGACGGCGGAGGCCTCCCCGTGCCGTTTCAATCTGAAATCACCCTTTCTGAGACTGCCGGCCCTGGCTGGCAAAGGCTCAGGGATCAAGGTAAAGCGTGGTGTCACAAACTCTGGATGTCCTGACGATCGAGGTTGGTTCGACCATCACCAAAGTCAACGGCTTCCGGCGGCTGCCGGAAGGCGGATTTGAACACGGTGCGCAGGGATTTGCCCCCACCAGTGTTGCCGCCGGGGACGTCGGCCTGGGGGTGGAACAGGCCATTGCCGATCTCGAAGCCCGGCACGGCCGGCTGGCCAGCCGCCCGGAAACTTTTGTCAACAGTTCAGCCGCCGGCGGGCTGCGGATGACGGTCCACGGATTGACCTATTCGATGACCGCCCGGGCGGCCCGGGAAGCGGCGCTGGGAGCCGGCGGGATTGTCAAACTGGTGACGGCCGGTGCGCTCGGCAGCGATGAGCTGGAGGAACTGGGCGAGATCAACCCCAACATCATCCTGCTGGCCGGCGGGGTGGACTTTGGCGAGAAGGACATCGTGCTGGCAAATGCCGAGAAACTGGCCGGACTGCGGCTGGGCGTGCCCGTCGTTTATGCGGGCAACGCCGCCATCCGCCGCCAGGTGACCCGGATTTTTGAGGCGCAGGGCGCCCACGTGCTGGTTGCCCCCAATGTTTTTCCAGATGTGGATGTGCTGAATATTGCTCCCCTGCGGAAAATCATCCACGAGGTTTTCAACCAGCATATCATCCATGCCCCGGGCATGGCCCGCTTTGGCGAACTGACCCGCTGGGGCATCCTGCCCACGCCCGGTGCGGTGCTGCGCGGGGCGGAACTATTTGCCGAGGCGATGGGCGACTGCCTGATTTTTGATGTGGGCGGCGCGACCACCGACGTGCACTCTGTGACCGCCGGCAGCCTGGAATGGACTGCCAAACTGACTGAGCCGGAACCGTACGCCAAGCGCACAGTGGAGGGTGATTTGGGCGTGTTCATCAACGCCCACAATATTGTCGAGATGGAAGGTGACCCGGCCTGGGAGGCCCGGCTGGCAGATTTGCGCGCCATCCCGGCCACCGAACGCGAAAAAGAGCTGACCCGCTGGTTGTGTGAGCACGCCGTGCAGACTGGTGTGCGGCGGCACGCCGGGGTGGTGACGGACTTGTACACGCCCATGGGCAAGAAACAAATAGTCAAAGGCAAGGACCTGTCGGCAGTGCAGTGGGTAGTGGGCACCGGCGGAGCCCTGACCCGGATTGACGGCGGCGAGACCATTCTGCGCGCCATCTGCACCGGCCCAGGCAAATACCTGCTGCCGCCGGCCGACGCCCGGATTTTAATGGACCGCGACTACCGGTTTTCCGCCCTGGGCACCCTGGCCCAGGCTTATCCGGAGGATGTGCGGCTGACATTTGAGCGCTGGGCAAACAGCACCGCCTGAAAGCGGGACCGGGGCTCCCCGGAGGTCATTGGATTGATCAGTCAACCAGGAAAGAGGTAAGCATGTATATTCGAACCCCCAGACTTGAGATTTATCCCCACCGGATTGAAGAAAACGCCCGGGCGATTGTGGGACTGTGCCACCAGGCCGGGATTCAAACCGCCTGTGTCACGAAGGTGACCAGCGCCCACCCGGCGGTGGTCACCGCCCTGGTTGCCGGTGGAGCCGACATGATTGCAGACTCCCGGATTCTGAATTTACAATCCATGGTCAACACCGGATTGAGCGTCCCGCTGATGCTGCTGCGCATCCCCGCCCCCAGCCGGGCGGCCGACGTGGTGCGCTGCGCAGATTATTCACTCAACTCATCGGTGGAGACCATTGAGCTGCTGTCGGAGGCCGCCCAGTTTTTGAAGGTCAAGCATCATGTGGTCATCATGGTTGACCTGGGGGATCTGCGGGAAGGCGTCTGGCCCGACCGGGCTGCTGAGGTGGTCTGCCAGGCCGCCCGGCTGCCCAACATTGAAGTGGTGGGCCTGGGCTGCAACCTGGCCTGCTACGGGGGCGTCATCCCCAGCGTGGAGAACATGCAGCGGCTGATTGAAATTCGGGCCCTCTGCCGCAAGGCCAGTGGCCTGGAGTTGAACCTGCTCTCCGGTGGCAATTCCGCCAATTTGCCCCTGCTGCTGGCTGGCACGCTGCCCAAAGAAATCAACCACCTGCGCATCGGCGAGGCCATTGTGTTGGGGCGGAATGTCATTGATCGCAGCCCGCTGCCCGGCACCCGGCAGG
>DAOQTN010000336.1:0-3786 GCA_035340555.1 Anaerolineaceae bacterium
CTCTCTATTTTGGCTTGGGGCGGGGGTATTTTCCTGGCCGTTCGCTGGCGATTTCGACCCAGATTTTCCCCCGTGTTTTGGGGGGTGATCCTGACCATTTCAGTCCTGCTCATTGTTCGATTGGCTTTTGTCGCTGATTTGTTTTTGCCGCTTTACACTGATTCAGTTGAACATTACATCATTATTCAGGATCTGGTTGGCGGCCGCGTTCCTCCACACAGTTATTACAATTTGGCCGCCTTTCCCCAGGTTTATTATCATTATGGTTACCACAGCTTGATGACCCGGCAGATTGTCATGGGGGGATTTGAACCGGCCCGGGTCATGTTAATTTTGGGGCAGATGTATCTGGTTCTGGCTGCAGTGGGTCTGTACTTTCCCGTTGCCCTGTTAACCCACAGCCAACTGGCCGCCTTTCTGACAACGCTCGTTGCTGGAGTATGCTGGGTCATGCCTGCTTATGCCATTAACTGGGGGAAGTACCCTGCAATCGCTGCTGGGACCATGCTACCCTTTTTTATGGGGATGATGGCGATGATGGAGCTGATGGCGATCCACCTTCCATCTGATGATAACCGGAAGAAACAGCCTGTCGGGGGATTGATCCTCTTGAGTTTTTTGGGATGTACCCTGACCCATTCGAGAATGTTGGTGGTCATCCTTCTCCTGATAATGGCCTGCCTGTTCTCCCGTCTGCCGGGTCGCAGGGGGCGTTGGATGGTCATCATTATTGTTGGATTTTGTCTGTTGGGGGTTTTGGGGGACGCCTCCAATCTGGCAGAGGCTGAGGTGGGATTTGAACTCTACTGGCGTTACGGTGCGGTTCCCCTGGTTGTGGCCTTGTTTGGAGGCCTGCTTTGTTACGTGAAATATCCCCGCCTGGCATTCCAGGTTCTGCTGGTGGTTGCCCTGGCCCTGGGGGCCATGATTCTACCTCTCCCGGCGGCACTGGACAAAATTCAAGGTCTGATTGACCGCCCGTTTTTCCAAATTATCCTGTTCATTCCGTTATCCATGCTGGTTGGGATTGGATTGGCAGGACTCATCGCCTGGCCCAAACAAAAATATGTGCGGATCCCCCTGGCTTTAGTTTTGGGGATTGGACTGCTGGTGTGGTCGCCCCTGGCTGAAACAACCAAACCATCCGACTGCTGTCAACTTGTAACTCCAGATGACTTGTTCATCTACTCCTGGTTGGATGATCAGACGCTTCAGACTGACCGTGTCCTGATTGCCGCCTATCAAGGTCCTTATCGATTGATTGAGTCGGATGGCGGAGCTTGGGTGGAAGCCCTGACTTTGCGGTCTGGTGAAAAAGCGCTCTACACGATGGATTTCGATGCTCCGCTTCAACAAAAAGCTCTGTGCGCTGGGGGCATCGTCTATATCTATGTCGGTGCCCAACCGTATTCATTCGATTCCGCTTCTTTGGCGGCTCAACCCGGCTTTTACAAACTCATCATTCAACTGCCTGGGGGCAGCCTGTATCAGCTGAACTGTGGGGAGTGAGAGTTTGACCGTGGGAGTGATAAATTCATATTCAAAATTAAAAGTCCGGACTTTCCCGGAGTGATATAATCTTTATATTCACATTGTCAATTGGGAAATCGTCATGCCCTACTACCAACCCGGCGACATTGTTCTGCGAGATTATGAAATTGAAGCCTTTATCGGTGAGGGGGGATTCGGGGAAGTCTACCGGGTCTTGGATATTCATCTGCAGCAGCCGTTTGCTTTAAAAATCATTCGCCGCAATCCTGCCGTGGCTGAGGAACATTATGAAAAAGCGCGGCAACGTTTTATGCTGGAGGCCCGGCTGGGCGCGTTATTGAATCATCCCAACATTGTTCGGGTGATAAAATTTGCCCCGGATGAAGCCACGGGGTTACTGGTCTTGGTGATGGAGTATGCCCCGGGGGGATCCCTGGCGGACCGGTTGCAGGGGGGAAACATTCAATCAGTGTCGGATACCCTGCGCATCGGGAAACAGATTGCATCTGGCTTGGGCGCCTTGCACAGTCAGGATGTGGTTCACCGGGACATTAAACCCAGCAATATCCTGTTTGATGCCGCTGGAATGGCAAAAATCGCAGATTTGGGCCTGGCTCAAATGGCTGGTGTCCGCTTGACAGAAGCATCGAATTCCGGCAGTACACTTTCCTGGCAGACATCCCCCGGAACCCCGGCCTATATGAGCCCCGAGCAAACCCGCGGCATTCCATATGTTACGCCAGCTTCAGATATTTATATGCTTGGACTGGTCCTGTTTGAGATGTTGACGGGACGGGCGTATAAAAACCAACCCCCTGGCACCCGGTTGAGTCATTTGAATGACCAGGTGTCCCGCCCGGTGGATGACCTTTTGGCTGCCATGCTGGCCGAAGAGCCCAAGAATCGACCCTGGAACGGCATGGCTGCCGAGAAAGCACTTGCCGAGGGGGAGGTGGTGCTGCAGCGCGGGCGGCGGCTGACAAATGCTGCGTCTGGACTGGTCCGAGGCCAAAAATCGACTTGGAAGCTACCTGTGCTGATTGGGGTTGGACTGCTGGTAACGCTGCTCCTGGTTTTTGGAATCCTGGAATTAATTCCCGGATCCCAGGCAAATCCCCCAGCCGGAACACTGTCGCCGGTTGGCGGCTTGGTTTTGACCACAACCGTGGCCGAACTTCCACCTCAGCAGCAGACTTTGATGGATGTATCCTCGCCGACAACCTCTGCGCCGGTTATCCTGCTGGCTTCATCCACACCCACGCCAACCCCAACCCAAACAGACCTGCCGGTGCCCACACTCACGGCCACACCGCCACCGACCCTGACACCCACACCAACAGCCACAATTGATCGGTCGATCCAATCCGACTGTGATTTGGGACAAACCTGGAATTCTCCAAAAGATGGCATGACCCTGGTTTGTGTGCCTGCCGGAGAATTTATGATGGGATCCAATTCAGCTGAGGCGCAGGTGGATGAAAAAGCCCATGTTGTTGAATTGACGACCTACTGGATTGATCAAACGGAAGTGACCAATGCCATGTTCAGTCAATTTATTGCCGAGACGGGGTATCGGACTGATGCTGAGATGGCTGGTGGCGGCTGGGCCTTGACTGGTGATACCTGGTCCTATATTGATGGGGCAACCTGGCGGCACCCCGCCGGACCGGGCAGCAGCATTGATAACAAAACCAATCATCCAGTGGTGCAGGTGAGCTGGAATGATGCCGTGGCGTACTGCCGCTGGGCAGAACGATCACTGCCAACTGAAGCGCAGTGGGAGAAAGCGGCCCGGGGAAGTGGTTATCCTTACCCTTGGGGAAGTTCAGCGCCTGATGGCAGCCGCCTTAACTTTGCAGACAGCAATACCAACTTTGCCTGGTCGGATGCCACCGTCAATGATGGGTATGGCGGCACAGCACCAGTGGGTAGCTATCCCGGCGGCAGCAGTCCTTACGGCGCCTTGGACATGGCTGGAAATGTGACCGAGTGGGTGGCGGATTGGTATGACGGGAATTATTATACCTCCCAAACCGTTTGGCTTGATCCGGTGGGGCCAGTGGTGGGTGAACGCGGCACACGCGGCCTGCGCGGAGGGTCATGGGACAATGCCTGGACCTTTGTCCGAGTCTCCTATCGGGGTGAATTTGACCCCGGTTATCGGGCGGATGCTGTCGGTTTCCGTTGTGTCCGTTAAACTGGATAATGCAAAGAAAGTGAGGGGCGTATGCAAGTTGTAAACCTTTCCAATCTTCATCGTGATCTTCTTGCCCCCACCCTGGTTGGCGGGGATTC
>DAOQTN010000337.1:0-3785 GCA_035340555.1 Anaerolineaceae bacterium
GTCATCAATCAGCAGTCACGATCAGCAGTCGTCGATCATCGATCCTCGACCAGCAAATAGCAGTCAGCAATCATCAGATGATTCCCAAAAAGCGGAAGTGGAAATGGTATAATTTATTGGTTTGGCCGTCACAGGCCAGCCAATTTTGCGAGAGACATGAGGTGTTTGATCATGCCAAACTATCGTCTGGATATCCCCAACCAGTTCAGCCTGCCGCGGCGCATCGGGCGGCTCGGCCAGTTGGCCTACAATCTGTGGTGGGTCTGGAATCCCAAGGGACAGGCCGTGTTTGCCCTGGTGGATAAATCACTCTGGAGCCAGGTCAATCACAATCCGGTGGCCTTCCTGAAAAAGGTGGAGCGCACCCTGCTCAATGCGGCCGCCAATGACAAAAACTATCTTGACCTGTACGACCAGGCCATGCAGGAATTTGATGCCTATCTGGCGGCACAGGATACCTGGTACAACGCCAGCTTCCCGGCGCTGGGCAAAAAGCAGATCGCCTACTTCTCCTTTGAGTTCGGGCTGCATGAATCCCTGCCGGTCTACGCCGGCGGCCTGGGCATTCTGGCAGGGGATCACTTGAAGGAAGCCAGTGACCTGGGCATGCCGCTGGTTGGCCTGGGTTTCATTTACAATGAAGGCTATTTTGTGCAAAAAATCACCGAAGACGGCTGGCAGGAAACCAGCAGCTTCTACCTGAACTTTGATGACATGCCGGTCATCCCGGTCTGCAACCCGGACGGTAAACCTTTCACCGTTGCGGTGGAACTGCCCGGCCGGCGCGTGACCGCCCGGCTGTGGGCGGTGCAGGTTGGGCGCATCAAGCTCTTCCTGATGAACACCAACCTCGAGGAAAACGAGCCCGCCGACCGGCAGCTGACCGCCCGGCTGTACAGCAATGACCCGGAAGTGCGCATTGCCCAGGAAATTCTGCTGGGCATGGGCGGGGTCCGGGCGCTGCGGGCGCTGGGTTATGCCCCCAATGCCTGGCATATGAATGAAGGTCACTCCGCCTTCCTGGCGCTGGAACGGGCACTGGAATTTGTCAAGCAGGGGCTCACCTTTGAGCAGGCCGCCGACCAGGTGCGCAAGGACAACATCTTCACCACCCACACCCCCGTCCCGGCTGGCAACGACCAATTCCCCCTGTGGCTGGTGGACAAGTATCTCAGCCAGGTTTGGCCGGAACTGGGATTGAGCCGCGAGGACTTCATGACCTTGGGACGTCAGGTGATGCCCTGGGGCGAAAGTTTTGTGATGCCCGTCCTGGCGCTGCAGCTCTCGCAGGGCCGCAACGGGGTTTCCGACCTGCACGGCCAGGTTTCGCGCAAGATGTGGAACTTTCTGTGGCCCGAGCGGCGGGCTGAAGAGGTGCCGATTTCCCACATTACCAACGGCGTGCACCTGCCTTCCTTCCTGGCCCGGCGGATGCGCCTCCTGTTCGATCAGTACCTGGGTGACAATTGGATGGCACACCTGGACAATCCCGAGACCTGGACCCGGCTGGAGGACATTCCTGCCGAGGAGATCGGGGCCGTGCGGCGGCATTTGAAGCGCAAGCTGGCCATTTTCATCAACGATCACGCCCGGCAGCTGTGGCAGAACGGCCGCAACACCCCCGCCCAGGTGCTTGCCAGCGGGGCGCTGCTGGAGACCTATTCCCTGACCATCGGCTTTGCCCGCCGCTTTGCCACCTACAAGCGGGGTTACCTGGCACTCAGCGATTTTGAGCGGCTGCTGCGCCTGATCAACAATGCCAAAATGCCGGTGCAGATCATCTTTGCCGGCAAGGCTCACCCGGCGGATGAACCCGGCAAGCTGATCATCCAGCAGGTCTATCGGGCGGTGAAGGATTCACGCACCGGCGGACGGCTGGTTTTCCTGGAAGACTACGACATGAACATGGCCCGTTATCTGGTACAGGGCGTGGATGTCTGGCTGAACACTCCCCGGCGGCCCAATGAGGCCTCGGGCACCTCGGGCATGAAAGCGGCCCTGAATGGTGTCCTCAACTTCTCGGTGCTGGACGGCTGGTGGCGGGAAGGCTATAACGGTGCCAACGGTTGGGCCATCGGCGAAGATTCCGACACCGCCGACGGTGAACAACAGGACCGCCTCGACGCGGCAAGCCTGTACACCACCTTGGAAAAGGAAATCGTCCCGCTGTACTACAACCGCTCCGCGGACAATCTGCCGCTGGAATGGATTGCCCGGATGAAGGCCTCCATCCGCACCCTGGCCCCGCAGTTCTCCACCCGGCGCATGGTCAAGGAATACATGCAGGAACTGTACCTGCCGGCACTGACCAGCGGCAAACGCTGATCACAGGCGAGGTGCTCCCATGGAAAATCTGTTTTCTGGTCAGCCCCTGCTGCTGGCCCTGTTGATTTTCGGGCTGCGGATTGTGGACATGGCGCTGGACACGCTGCGCATCCTGTTTGTGGTGCGCGGCCGACGCCGGCTGGTCTGGGTCTGCGG
Source organism: Anaerolineaceae bacterium (assembly GCA_035340555.1). Lineage (GTDB taxonomy): Bacteria > Chloroflexota > Anaerolineae > Anaerolineales > Anaerolineaceae > JAGOFZ01. The sequence goes on from DAOQTN010000337.1 coordinate 2,482, forward strand.
CTTTTTCCAGGCGCTGGTGTTCGTGATCGCCCTGACCACGGTCCTCAGCAATCTGGACAGCGTGGTAAACATCCTGGCTTACGCAGCCGGCTTTGCCACCGGCAATGTCATTGGCATGTACATTGAAGAACGCCTGGCGTTGGGCCACATCCAGCTGACCATCATCAGCAGCTCCCGCGGTGCGGCCATCGCCGAACAGTTGCGTTCAGCTGGTTTTGCCGTCACCGAACTGCCGGCCCGGGGGCGCGACGGGGTGGTCAGCCTGCTGAGTGTGAACGTCATCCGCCGCAATGTCAGCACGGCCGAAACCATCGCCTTGGAAAACGATCCCGAAGCCTTTATCACCGCCGAGGAAGTTCGCCCCATGCGGCGCGGCTTCTGGCGGGCCTGAGTCACACCCTCCCGCCAGCCAGTTCCAACCCGGCAGGCGGGGCAGTCTCAGGGCTGAAAGAGTCCAATTAATTCAAACTCGCCGTCGTCCACCCGGAACAGAAAGGCCGGGCGGACGACGTCGCCGTATTCATTCAGGGAGAAGGTGCTGCTCAGGCCCTCAAAATTTTGAATTTCCGCCAGGGCCTCCGGAAGTCCGGCAGCCGCGCCGCCGGTCTCTTGCAGGGCATTTCCCAAGACCAGCATGGCTTCATAGGCCTGGCCGGCGGCAAAATTGGGTTCATAACCAAACCGCTGCACGTAAAGCTCCCGAAAATCGCGCATTTCCTGGCGCGAGCTATGGATGTCAAAGGCCGCGGCCAGTTCCACACCGTTAATCGCCCGGCCTCCGGCCTGCAGGAAGGCCGCCGAATAGGCCCAATCCGAGCCGTAGAAGGCGGCCGGGGAGTCCAACAGGCGGGCCCGCTGGATCAGAACAGCGGTGTTAACCGCCGAGGCCACCACCAGGACCGCATCCGGGTCATCAGCCAGGACGGGGCCCAGCACTGCCTCAGCGGAGGCGATGCCATCGGCCGAAATCGTCGCCACCTGGGTCACCCGCCCGCCAAGTCGTTCAAACTCCGTCTGCACCCCGGCCGCGTAAGTTCCGGCATAAGCCTGGTTGTCGGCATCATAAATAATCGCCAGGGTGTGCTGGCCGTTGTTGGTGTAGATATGCGAGGCCAGGGCAATGACATCGAGGGTGTTGTCAGCACAGACCCGGAAGAACAGATCCTCGATACCCGTCAGTGCCTGACTGGAGGCCGAGGGGCTCAACATGACCACCCCGGCGGGTTCGGTCACCTCCAGACCGGCAAGCGTCTGGGCGGTAGTGACGTGGCCAATGATCGCCACCACCCCCGCATCGACCAACT
>DAOQTN010000338.1:0-2082 GCA_035340555.1 Anaerolineaceae bacterium
CCCCGAAGGATTGGATCAATTGGGAGCCGATCGCCGGGCCCACCACCATCGGAATGGCGATCCAGAAAATCATCCGCACGCCCAGGAAGCGGCCGCGGCTTTCCGCCGGCAGCAGATCCTTCAGCCAGGCGACCCCGGCCACGCTGGCGGCCATCGCCCAGGCCTGCCAGACCAGGGCCGCCAGGGCCAGCGGAGCCAGGGTCCGGGTCAGGGAAAAGACCAGCCCGCCCACCGCGCTGACCACGGTGCACAGGATGATCATCTTGCGCCGCTCCCAGCGATCGGCCAGCAGCCCGAAGGGCACCGCCAGCAGCGCGCTGCCCAGCATCACCGCGCCGCCCACAATGCTGAATTGGGTCTTGCTCATGCCGATGAAGTTTTCCAGGTAGATGATCAGATAGGGCATGGCCACCTGGGAGCCGATCCCGGCCACCATGATGTTCAGCAGCAGGAGGAAGAGCAGCCGGTTTTCCCGCACGGTGCGCCATTGGAACAGATCCGCAAATTCTGCCAGAAAGCTCCGCTGCGGTCGGTCGGTGGGGGTGGGGACGTCCTGAAGCAGCCCGCCGCCGATGAAGCCGGAGAGGATGACAATCCCGCCCAGGGCGTAGAAAAAGGCAAAATACCCGACCTGGTCGATCAGGGCCCCGGCGGCGGCCATGGCCACAATCTGGGCGACGAAGACGGCGGTATTCAGCACCCCCTCCACCCGGCCGCGCTGGCCCGAGGTGGCAATGTCGGTGGTCCAGGCGTTGAAGGCGGCATCGTTGGCTGTGGACCCGAAAAATGTCATCACTGAATCCATGATCACCACCAGGATGATCGCGAGGCTGGTGGTTTTGATGTAGGCCACCGTCGGAAACAGGACGGTGGAGATCCCCCACAGGATATAGCCCAGCAGGATGAAGGGCTTGCGCCGGCCGAACCGCCAGCGGGCCCGGTCGCTGAGGGTGCCCATCAGGAGGGTGGTCAGGGTGGCGGTGATCGCGCTCCCCGCCACCATCCAGGCCACCGGGCGCGGATCGGGGGTCAGCATGTCGTAGACAAAGGTGTTGAACCAGCTGTTTTCCACCGCCCAGGCGATCTGGCCGGTGGTTGCCAGCAGCGCCAGGGCGATCCAGGCGCGCACGGGGATTTTATGCTCAGTCATGGAGTTCCTCCGGGATTGGTGACAGGTGTCTTAAGTGTAGTCCGCCTGCCGCATTCTGGCAATTCATTTTGCGAACTTTCTGGAATTTATGTTAAAATGGCGTGGTTGGGCTTACTTTTACCCTGGTGAAGGGATGATATCCTGGTGAACGGATTATTTTGATGAAAACAAAGACCTGGCTGGCGCTGGCGGTTATCCTGTTTGGGATTGGGTTTGTGATCGCCCTGGTTTTCAATTTTCGGGCGGCCTGGACCGACCTGGAGGGGATGTCCTTTTGGGGGCTTTCCGAAGCCACCAGCTTCGACGGCTGGCTTGAATCCGACATTGAGGTATCCAGCCTGAACTGCCCGATCCTGATCAACTCGACCGAGGTGGCCACCCTCAAGTTCCGGGTCACCAACGCCGGGGAGACCCCCATCCAGCCCCTGGTCCAGGCCTCCCTCAGCAAGCCGGGCGAACCCGACGACATCTTCAACTATTTTCATGAACTGTCCCTTGAACCGGGGGCGTCGGAAGACTTTGCCTGGGAGGTCAGCCGGGCCAATGCCCAGCCGAACCATGCCCTGTATGTGCGCACGTACGTCCATAAAACGAAATATTTTCCCCCCTCCATCACCCGGCACTGCGGCGTCATGGTGCGGGATTTTGGTCCGCTGACGGGGCTGCAAATGACCCTGCTTGCCGTGGTGTCCAGTCTGCTGCTGATGGCGGCGGGCATCTGGATCTGGTGGCAAAACCACAATCTCTTGAAGCAGTCCAATGACCGCCTGACCTCCAAAATGGCCTGGCTGCTGGTGCTGGTGGTTTTGATCGCCTGGGCGGGGCAGGCGATGGGGCAGGCCGGCGATGGCCAGTCGGGCAGCAAATACAAAAAACAGAGGGGGCAAATTTCGATCCTGCCCCTCGAGTCGAAAAAGCTGCCCCCCAAAGAC
>DAOQTN010000338.1:2092-3775 GCA_035340555.1 Anaerolineaceae bacterium
AAATGGCCTGGCTGCTGGTGCTGTGCCTGCTGTGCACCGTGGGCAACCTGGCCAATGGGATGGTCCTGGCCGGGATGACCCTGATCCTGATCATCCTGTCGGTGGTGGCCATGATCGAAATCTTCGCCTACCGCACGAACTGACCCCGCCTGCTCTGCATCCGCCCATTCCGGCCTGGCCGCCCGCGCCAAGCTCATCCGGCGGCAACCCCGCCCGGCCCGCCGGCGGGCTGTCAGCTGCCCGGCAGCTGGTCGCGGGCCTGGCGTGGCAGGCAGCGCCCGTCCAGCAGATTTTGCAGGGGGAGAAACAGCGGCTGCGGCAGCCGGTCCCAGTCAAACCAGCCGATGGCATCGCTCTCGTAGGGGGCGCCCAGGATGGCTGTGCCGGTGGCGGTGGCCGCGCGCATCCAGATGGAGATGTAATGTTTGCCGGCGGCGGTAAAGATATCGTTGGTGATGGCCACAAATTCGGGATTCTGGATCTCGAGCCCGGTCTCCTCCCGGGCCTCCCGCACGGCACATTCCTCCGGGGTTTCCTGAAACTCCAGGTGCCCACCGGGGGTCGACCAGCTGCCGGCCCCGTGCACATGTTTCCGCCGCAGCAGCAGCACCTGCTGCCCGCGTTCGATGATAATGGCCACGCCAATGCCAGGAAATCCAGCCGGCCGATCTGGCGCTGGGGGGGTGTCTGAGGGCGTGGTGGTGGTCGTGTTGGGGTTATTGGGGGTATTGGGGGTGTTGGGGTTATTGGGGGTCATCGGTGTGTTGGGGGCATGGGGTGTCATGGTAGGCATGGGGTGTCAGGGGGCGGACCTGTCCGGCCGGTCAAGCCCATCCGGCGGCGCGCTTGACGGCCGCTATTGGGGGCTGCCGGGGTGCGGGCGGCGGAAGCCGCCGGGGTGCGGCCGGGTTAAAAGTCGTCATAACTGAAGGAGACCAGCTGCCCTTCCTGGTCATAGGCAAAATTATAGGTGGCAAAATAATTGAAGAGATAATCAATCGGGCGGCGCTCGAGGTGGTAGACCTCCCGGTGGCCGTAGGTGGTTGGCTTCGCTGTGACGAGGTAGTCCCCCAGGGCGCTGCGCACCTCGGCGGCCGAGACCGCTCCGGCCGGAAAAGCAGCCTGCACAATCTCCAGGGCGCTGTTCAATTGGCGGCATTCCGCCGGCGGCAGGAAGTCGGCCACCTCCCGGCAGAGCCGGGACCGGGACGGCCATCTCGGCATCGTCAAACCCGCCAGGAGCAGGACGAGGCCCAAAACCAACAGGATCAGAATTTTTCCGGTTTTGTAGATGACGGACATTCGTGAGCTCCCTGGCCAGCGCTTTAGGCCGTCCCTTGGTGGACGGCGGTGCTGGGGCGAAAAAACAGGGTCTGGCGCACCACAGGCGCCTCCCGGTTAATACTGCAAGGTGACCATTCTGGCTGCCTGCTGGCGCGCCGCTTCCCGTTTGCGGGCGGATTCCAGGATGGCGATCATGATGCTGCCGCCGATCAGCCCCACCAATCCCTTAAAGAAAAGCCATAAAAAAACCATTACGGAATAGCTCAACCAGGAAGGCAGGCCAACCGCGGAATCGGGCGGCGGTGGATCGCCGCCTATCATCATCATGGCGACGATGTAGATAATGCCGGGTGCCAATATCGACAGGACCACCATCGGAACCGCCCAGCCGATGGTCAA
>DAOQTN010000339.1:0-3757 GCA_035340555.1 Anaerolineaceae bacterium
CTGCCACGCATCGAGGGCTGAACCATCCTCCAGATTGATGGCCAGAGTTTTCAGGTTACATTTCCAGCGCCGGCCCGGCCGCAGATCAATGGTCAACCGGGCAGCGATGCAGTTCAGGATGCCTGAGCGGGAGGTGAAGTGATCTCCTGGGTGCAGGACTGTGAACGAATAATCTGGCGGCGTATTCAGGCGAATGCCCTGAGGCAGGTCGGCTTCCTCAAACCGGGTCAGGGTGAGCAGGCGCGAACTGCCCCTCAATTTAAGGTTGACTGCCCGGGTGAACACACTATGAACCACGGCATCAAAGTCTTTAGCCGGAACCGCAGCACCGATACTTGAAGCGTTCAAACCGTTTGTCCTTCAGGCAATAAGGCGCAGTCCGGACAGTTAACCCGGACTGCGCGCAAGGTTAATCAACAGCCCGGTCATTTAATCGGCTCAAATTTAAGCCCATACACGTCTTCACCTGCCTGAACCCGGACGGGTTCCCAGCTGGGGAGTACCGCCATGCCGACTTTCAGACCGTCCAGGGAATCCACCTTGATCTGGCCCATGGCCTTGACCTTGTTCTCGAACTCCGCCACGCCCAGAATCAGATACCGTTGGTCAAAGCCCCACGGTAAATTGTAGATGGCAGTGTAAGTGAGCAGCCTGGCATTGCCCTGGGGTTTGATTTTTTCAAACTCACGACCTTTGCAGTCCAGACACCGGTCATGGTAAGGGTAATGGACCCGGCCGCATTTTTTGCATTTATAGGCAGTGATTGGAATTTCTTTTTTCACGGCTCAATCCTTTTCAACACGAAGGAGGTGACGTTGTTGCCAAAGCCGCCGAAGTTAATCGTAAAGCCGTGCCGGGCGTTTTTGACCTGGCGGTTCTTGGGCAGTTCGTGGCGCAGTTGGAAGACAATGTCCACCACCTGGGCGACACCGGTGGCACCGACCGGATGGCCGCGGGCTTTCAATCCCCCGGAGACATTGATGGGGATCTGGCCTCCCAAGCGGGTCTTTCCAGCCGCGGCGGCCGGACCACCTTCGCCCTTTTTAAAGAAGCCGACATGCTCGCTTTCGGCAATCTCCAGGATGGTGAAGGCGTCGTGCAGTTCAGCCACATCAATATCCGCGGGTTTCAGCTTGGCCATTTCAAAAGCCTGTTGAGCCGCCAGCGTAACCGCCCTCAGGTCGGTGGGATCTTCGCGTTCCTGCAGGGCATGGGTATCGGTTGCCTGCCCAAAACCAGCGATCAACACCGGGGCATGGGTCAGATTCTTTGCCATCTCCAGCGGGCAGAGGACCACCGCAGCAGCGCCGTCGCTCACCGGACAGAGGTCGTACAGGTGGAGCGGATCGGCGGCAACCGGATTGTTGACCACAGCGTGCGGGCTGTCGTAAATGCCGTGCCGGTCCAGCGCCATTTCAACGTGGGCGTAAGGGTTCAAGGTGCCCATTTCCTGATTTTTCAAGGTCACCGCCAACAGGTGCTCACGGGTGACGCCATATTTTTCCATGTATAACCGGGTGAACATGCCGGCCATGCCGGGCAGGGTGATGCCATAGGGATATTCAACCTGCGGATGGGTCATGGTGGCGACAAAATCGGTGGCGCGCCAGCCCGTGACCTCACGCATTTTTTCGCCGCCCACCACCAGCACATAATCATAATAGCCCGAGGCCACGGCCAGCAGGCCGTTTTTCACCGCCGATCCGCCAGAAGCCGGGCCGTTCTCCACCACATCAGCTGCGGCCGGGAGCAGGCTGAGGCGGTCCACCAGCGAACTGGCGATCGACGTTTGGTGCTGGATGATACCCGCGCCCATGTTGCCGACATAAACGGCATTGACGGATTTATCACCCAGGCCGGCGTCATCGAGGGCTTTCAATGAGGCATAGGCGAGCATGTCCATCAGGCTGTCTTCATCGCGCCGGCCGAAGGGGATCATGCCCACCCCGATAATGGCAACATCTCTCATGGTTTCACCTGCCTTTCAGACCAGCAATGCGCTCGCGGATGGTCTCATCATCTGCGAATTTGATCTCCGCCTCGGCCTCGGCCAGCAAATCCGGTGGTACCGGGCGATCGCCAACCACCAGGCGGGGCCTGGCGTTGAGATAGATTTCACGGGTCAACCGGTAGGAATCACCGCCGCCCAGTTCGTGCGGAATGTTGGTTTTTTCAAGGGGATATTCGATCATCCAGCGCCGGAACCCAATCGGGCTTTCGGCGACGATGAGGACATCCTCCTGCCCCAGGTATTCCAGATGATATTCCATTTTGGCGGCAAACAGGTGCGAGCCAATCCGCAGCCCGCGATCAATGGCCAGGGTATGGTAGCTCATGCCCACTTTTTCAGTTTCCATCCGACCATTGACCACCCCCACCAAAAACCCATCCACCTGGCCCAGCAGGCAATACGGGCTTTTTGCCCGATAGCGGTACCAGGCCAGCAGTTCGCCGTACAAACGGGCACTGACGACGTCATAATAGTCCCGCTCGATGAACAGACAGGGGTGTACCGATTTCAAAATAGCCGGCACATCCTCACGCACGGCCTGGCGGATGACCATCTGTTTGCCATTGGCCAGGGTGATGACTTTGGGGGGATATGGCGGCATGGGGTACTGGATTGGGCGTAAAACAGCTTCAAGTTCCAAATCAACGGCCATGGCCCACTCTCCTATTTCAAGTTTTCAAGGCTGATTGTATTGAGGCTTGCGACGTGGGCGGGGTCAATCGCATCGCCGAACTTTGTCTGGGGCATGCCGGCTTTTTTCGCCATCAGACTGGCATATTCCTGATCTTCCAGCATCGCCACACAGCGCCCGATGCAGGATTCGCCATCCACAAAGCGCCAAGGGAAAAAGCCAACCTGAACCCGGCGGTCAACAATCAGGTCAATATCACCGCCGAGGCACTCGGCATGGATAATGCCATGGGGGAACATTTCCAGGTGCATGAGCTGGTATTTGCTGTCATCGAAGAATTCAGCCAGGGGTTTGCCGTATTTCTTCTTGAAGACCCGCTCCGCCTGACGCGCCTGGCGCGGCATCCAGTCCCGGATGATGGTATTCATGGGGTGGTCTGCGCTGCCACAGTCCACGCCGATCCAGCGCAGTTTCTTGCGCTTGGCCCACTCGGCAAACTCACGATCAGGACCGGGATGCATCACCATGTAGCGAACTTCATCAGCAGTAGGCATGTCCCAGCCAAAGTGGTGATAACCGGTATGGATGATCAGGATATCGCCCTCCCGAACCTCAACCCGATCCTCGACCATCTTGCTGGTATAGATGTCATAGTCGCCGCAGACATCGCTCAGATCCACCACCGCCGCATCGTGAACCAGGAAGTCCATGTCCAGTGAGGCAATATCCTTGCCGGGGGTGTGAAAGTGGATCTCCCCATCCAGGTGGGTACCCAAATGGTTCGAGTGGGTGACAACCTGTCCATTGGCGCCGTTGGGTGCCAGGCGCTTGAAATACTTGATCTGCAAAGGCTCGTAGGTGGGCCAGGGTGGGGTGGCGATCCCCAAAGGAATGGTCAAATCGAGAAATTTCATATTCGTTTCTCCTTTTGGAATTGGGGGGAGTGAGTGGCTGGACCCGGCAAATGGTTATACATTCACCAGAAAATCAAAAGCATCTTGGAAACATTTCTCGGGAGCCCGCAATATGCCCGCGCCGACCATGCCGATACCGGGATCTTTGTGGGCAATGCCGGTGTTGATTTGCGGCAGGATGCCGGTTTCCATCACCCGGCG
>DAOQTN010000340.1:0-3751 GCA_035340555.1 Anaerolineaceae bacterium
GATCGCCCGGTGCTCCTGGTGGACACCAACCTGACCTCAGTCGAGCGGGCGCGACAAAAAGGCATGGAGGCGGTACCGGCAAATGCACTGGAGGAAAGTGCGCTGGAAGAACTGCACGCTGAGGACTATGCCACCTTTCTGGCGCTGACCTCCAATTCGGAGGTCAATGTCCTGGCCTGTCAGCTGGCCCGCGATGATTTTGGCATTGAACGGGCCTTTCCGGCTTTGAGCAACCCGGCCAAGGGTGCCAACCCGGCCCTGTTGAAACAAACCGGGGGGCGGTTGGCGTTTGGGCGTTTTATCACCGTGGCGCAATGGGAAAAAGCCGAAACCGATATTCACGAGTTTGTCTGGCAATTCCCATCCAGCCAACCGGCCATCAATGCCCGCGATATTCCCCTGCCGGTAGAGGTCATCCCCATTCTCCGCGTGCGCAGTGGCAGCGCTGAAATTGTCCACGCTGAACAAACCTGGCAGCCTGGGGATGTCATCGTTTTTTTGGGCCTTTCCACGCCTGAAGAAATACAAACGGCACTGGATCACCTCGGATGATCCTGATCAAGGTGAAGAAGCTGTTGTCGGATCGTTTTCACCCGCCGGAATCGGTGATCCTGGGGGCGCTGGCCGTATTGATTGGCCTCACCAGCGCAGCCGGGGTCTGGCTGTTCAAGCGATTGATTGATCTCGTTCATGAAGTTGCCTTTGGTCAGCTTGGCAGCTTGCTCCAGCCGCTGGGCGGTTGGGGGGTGCTGTTCCTGCCCGTTTTCGGTGGTCTGGTGGTGGGATTGCTGCTGCATTTCTTCATCGGCCAGGAACGCCATCACGGTGTGGCAGGTATCATGGAATCAGTGGCCTTGGCTGGCGGGCGTTTGCGATATAAACGGGTGCCGGCCAAGGCGGTGGCGGCAGCCATCTCAATCGGCAGTGGGGCATCGGTGGGCCCGGAAGATCCCTCTGTCCAGATTGGGGCCAACCTGGGCTCAATGTTTGGACAATGGCTGCATCTATCCGATGAACGGATGCGCGCTCTGGTGGCGGCCGGGGCGGCGAGTGGGGTGGCGGCCGCCTTTAATGCCCCGATTGCCGGGGTCTTCTTTGCCCTGGAAATCATCCTGGGGGAGATTAGCGGCGGTGCTCTGGGAGTGGTGGTGCTTTCAGCTGTGATCTCCTCGGTTTTTACCCAGGCGGTTGCCGGGCCGGAACCCGCCTTTCACGTGCCGGCCTATGCCTTTAATTCGGTTTGGGAGCTGCCGCTCTATCTGGTGCTGGGCTTGCTGGCCGGACCGTTGGCGGCATTATATGTACGGCTCCTCTATCTCGCCCAGGATATCTTTCATCAGGGAATCCACCTGCCGCGCTGGCTTAAGCCGGCCATGGCCGGCTTGATGGTTGGCGTTGTGGGTATTTTCCTGCCGCAAATTTTTGGGGTGGGCTATGAAACCATTGATAAAATTTTGAATGGCGAAAACCTGGGCATTTTCCTTCTGCTCGGGGTCATGGTGGCCAAGCTCCTGATGACTCCGGTGAGCATTGCCGGCGGTTTTCCCGGCGGGGTGTTTGCCCCCTCCCTGTTCATTGGGGCGGCCTTGGGTGGGAGTTTTGGCCTGGTTGCCAGACAATTGTTTCCACAATTGAATCTCGTCCCGGCAGCCTTTGCCATGGTGGGCATGGCGGCCCTGCTGGCCGGTGCCGTACATGCCCCACTTACGGCGATCCTGCTGCTTTTTGAAATGACTCGCGATTACCGCATCATCCTGCCGTTGATGTTTGCCGTGGTGATCAGTCTGCTTTTATCCCAGCGCCTGCAGCGTGATTCCGTCTATACTCTTGGGCTGGCCCGGAAGGGCATTCGTCTGGAACGCGGGCGCGACGTGGATGTCATGGAGTCCGTCCCGGTTGGTGAGGTTATGCTGCACGAGACGTTTGCCCTGCCGCTGGATTTTCCCGTGGCCATGCTGGCGGAACGATTTCTGAAAACCGGACGCCATGGATTTGCCGTCACCAACCCGGATGGCAGTTTGTATGGCATTGTCTCTGTGGAGGATTACCGCCGCGTTTTGACCGGTGAACAGGGTACTCTGGATGAACTGACCGTCAGTTCAATTGCAACCCGGGACCTGGTCACGGTTTTTCCTGATGAGACCGTCGGAGTTGCCCTGCGGCGCATGTCCCCGCGGGATCTATCGCGCCTGCCGGTTGTGGCGCGTGACGATCCCAATCACTTGCTGGGCATGGTGCGCCGCAGTGACATCGTCAGGGCCTACGAGGTGGCCCTTTCACGGCGGGCGGCTTTACGTCATCGGGCTCAACAGGTTCGACTGGATGCGCTGACCCCGGAGCAGGTCAATCTGATTGAAGTGACGATTGAACCCGGTGCGGTGTGCGTGGGAAAAAAGATGAAAGACGTGGCCTGGCCGCAGGATTGCATCGTTGCCAGTTTACGCCGCGGGCAGAAGGTCCTGATTCCGCGAGGTGAAACAATTCTGAATGTGGGGGATGTGGTTGTGGTGGTGGCAGAAGGGTCTGGCGTCGTGGCGGCAGTGCGGAATTTGACCCAGTCCGGGTAATCAGCATCCTGCGGATTTCAGACCACATTTCCGGAAATAATCAGTCACAGGACCTGGAATGTGTATCCTGAACGAGCGATCGGCGCCTGGCTCCAGGCCTGATCCATTCAGCCAGACCGCCTTTCCCGTTGGGGGGCTCAATAAAAAGCAACCGTAATTCTCCACAGGATATCAAAATCCACGCTGTCATAGCCGTGGATCAGGCGGTTGCGCGCCCCAATCATTTGCAGCCAGGGCAGGTCGGGATACCGTGCTTGGATTTCCTCCGGCACACGGTTGGCGGCTTCACCGATGATCAACCAGACGGGTCAACGCCAGATCGAGCAGCCGGTCTTGATCGAGATCGCGGCGAGTTTTCCCTTGGCTGATGGTGATGGCCTCTTGCGCGTGGACGAGAATCTGGCGCAGAGCGATTTGGGGATCACGCTTGCTCATAGGCGGTTACTGCCTCGGAGAGGGCTGACTGGCGGATCTCGGGGCTGAGGAACTGAGTAGTCTGCAAATCCACCTTGCGTCCCAGCAGGCGCGACAACTCAAACTCAATCAAGAAGAAATCGTACCCGGGGATATGGCCGGGCTCAAACTCGACCAGCACATCAATATCGCTGTGCGGGCCAAAATCATCCCGCACAACAGAGCCAAAAAATGCCAGGCTGCGGATGTGATGTTTCTGACAAAACACCTCGATCTGATTTTGGGTTAGCCCAATGGCATGCATATCCATGCTTTGATTATAGCACAGGCTGTTAACGAAAAAGCCTGCCATGATGCAGGCTTTTTCGTCAGAAATGGCAATTTTTACCTAAACCGTGCCTAGAAATCCTCGTAGGATTCGACTTTGACGATCTCGATGGCGTCTTTGTCGCGGCGGTAGAGGTAATTGGTTTCTTTGACGCGCTCGCGCAGCCAATCGGAGAGGGCGCTGGCAGGCATGCGCCACTGCCAGTTGCCGCTGGGATTGCCGGGGTAGTTCATGCGCGCTTCGTTGCCCAGGTTGAGAAAATCTTGCAGGGGGGCCAGGGCAAACACAGCCACGGAGCCCCAGGCGGCCCGGATCATATCCCAGGCCACATCATGCCCGTCGCGGGCCAGGTAGCGGCGGTAGAAATCTTTTTCTTCCTCGTTGATGCGCTCATACCAGCCCAGCGCCGTGTCGTTGTCGTGCGTGCCGGTGTAGACCACGC
>DAOQTN010000341.1:0-3742 GCA_035340555.1 Anaerolineaceae bacterium
AGTCATTTTGGAAGGCTCCCGCCGTGAGGTCATTGGGGTCGTACAGCAGCAGCCGCTCGATTTTGTAATTTTGGGCATCGTACGGGTTATTGGTGACGGTGTAGGCCCGCCCGTTATCATCCACCTCGGTCACGACGAACATATGGTCATAACCGATCCCTTTCGCATAGGTATAGAGGAAGTCGCCTGGACGCAGCGGGAAGCTGAAGAAGTCGAATTTGTTGACCGCAGTGTCAAAGTGATACCGGTCATAGTCCTGGCCAGGGAAGAAGGACCACGGCTGCGGTGTTTCCCGGGGGTTGGCCAGCCAGTAATTGTGCAGCTCCCGGCCCGGTCCAAACAGGGGCAGCAGATCGGCCTCGCGCAATATGGCCGCGGCCAGTGGGCCGCACATCAAGGCCGGATATTCCGAACCGCTTTCCAGATAATCCAACTCTTGAGCGATCACGGTTGCCTCTGCCATGCTCGGGGCCAGATACTGATTGGCCTGCTCACGCAGCCGGTCCATCCAGCCGGGTTGGGGCCACTGGGGTACGGCTGTTGCCAGGTCCGCCGCGCTGCGCCAGTCGGCATAGCCCAGTGCGACCATCCACCCGCAGACCACCGGGCCGCCGTGGGGATCAACGGGCGGGGTGCCCGCCACCGGCGGCAGTCCGCTGTAGCCCCGGAAATATCCATACTCGCCGGACAGCTGTTCCCGGGCGGCGTCCGACAGTTCCGGGTCGCCGATGGCCACGGCGTGAATATGGGCGGGCGAGCCCGGATAGATGGCATCTGCCGGTCGCAGCCAGGCGGCAAAACCGGCCGTACGCAGCGAGGCAATCAGGAGCTGCATGTCCTCATACATCACATCCAACCCGCGGGGCCGGATGGGCGAAAGATCAACAATCCCGCTGCCGTGTGGATCCAGGTTGTCTTCCGGCGGGTTCAGCTGGAGGATGGCCAGATCGGTGATGGGAATGGTGCCCCCATAAAGCCTGGCGGCGGTCTGCAGCATGGTGTGAGTGCGCTTGCTCAGCGTCACGCCATTGATCGTTACCGGCGTTAAATCACCAACCGGACTCTGGCAGCCGGCCGGTTCGTAAAACGGGGGCGGCGCTGTTGTGGCGGTTGCTGTGCTTGGGGCGGTGGGGGTGGGGCTGGGCGCGGCGGTTGGTGCTGCGGTGGCCGGCAGGGTCGGTGGTGGGGCAGCGGTGTCCGTTAGGGTCACCGGTGGCGTGATGCGGGGGGTGGGGGACGGAGTGGGGGTGCAGCCAGCCAGCAGGATCACGAGCAGAGCCAGTTGATAAAGAGGCAGGGTGCGGCGTTTTTTCATCAGGTGGCTCGGCATTGGGCTCAGTGGTTGCATCAGTGGGGGGAATCAGTTGGTGGGGCTCAAGCCTGCCCGGCCGGGGTGCTGTCCGACGCACCGGCTGAAGCGGTGGGGGCGGCTGAAGCGGTGAGGACGGCTGAAGGGAGGGGGGCGGCTGAAACGGCGTCGGCATCCGGGGTGGCCGGGAAGGTGGGAGCGGCCCCGGGCTGGACGGCGTCAAAATCGGGAATGGCGGTCTCTACGGTGCGGACGGTGGGATTGAGCAGCCCCGCGGCGCCGGCCAGCATGGTCAGCAGGCCCATGGCCAGCACAATCATGAACATCCCCACGCCCGGTCCGGTGCCGAAAATGGGACCGAAGGTCTGGGCCAGGGCCGAGCCGGGATCGCGCATGGCCGGTTCGAGGACCTGGTCTGCCAGCGGTCCGGCGATCAACATGGCGACGGGGGCGGTGATGGTGGCAATGACCAGCCGGACCGAAAACACCCGGCCCTGCAGCTGCGGGGGCACCTTCGACTGCCAGATGGCCTGGTTGGAGGCATTGATGATCGGCCCAAACAGGGCCCCGACCAGGGAGGCGGCGATCCAGACGGGCACATAGGGGGTGGCTCCCAGCAGGGCGTAACCGATCAGGCCCGCCAGGATCCAGCCGAGGGTCACCCCCAGGATCCGCCGGCGGGGTCCACCCCAGGCCGTGATCAGCAGACTGCCAGCCACGCCGCCAATTGCGCCGGCCGAGCGGACGAAGCTTAATATACTGGTGCTGTCACCGGTTCTGGCCAGCACCATGGGGTTGATGAGGGTCCCTGCCAGGCTGGTAAAGAAGTTGCCCAGGAAGAAGACCAGCTGCAGGCCCAACAGGGGGCGGCGGGCCAGGATGTATTGAAATCCGTACAGGGAATCCTTCCAGAGGCTCCGCCGGCTCTCCAGGGGAGCGCCCGGGTCGGGGACCGGTACGCTGAGCAGGGTCAGAATGGCGACTCCCAGCGTGACCAGGTCAATGATCAGGATGCCAGCAATTCCGATGGGCTCGATCAGGGCCGCGGCCAGGACCGGGGCAAAGATGCCCGATCCCCATTGGGCCAGCGACAGCATGCCGCTGGCGCGGCCAAACTGGGTTTTGGGAATCATCTGGGAGATGGCCGCCGAATAGGCCGGCCATTGGAAGGCCTGAAAGAACCCGCTGAAAATGCCCACTGCGTAAAGATGCCAGATTTCCAACCGGCCGCCCAGGTACAACCCCAGCACCACGATGGTGGTCAGCCCGGTGGCCAGGTCGCTCAACATCATGGTCAGTTTGCGGTTCCAGCGATCGACCAGGGCCCCGGCAATGGGACTGAACAGCACCATTGGGGCCATAAAGAAGAAGCCTACCAGGGCCAGGGCGGTTGCCTGGCCGGTTTTCTGCCAGGCCCAGATGGTGAAGGCGAAGCCGGTCATGGCGGATCCGATCAGGGAAAAGACCTGGCCGGCCCAGATGACTGTGAAGGCGGGCATTCCTTGCAGAGCGGTTGGTTTCATGGGGCCTCGGATTTGATGGCGGACTGCAGATTGGATTTGTCGCTGGCCTGTACCACCTGACCCTGGCGGATCAGACTGCCCAGATAGGGGGCGCTGCCTTCCCGGGCGACCCAGTTTTCCATGTTCAACGCCGGCTCACCCGCTGCAGGGATCCATTCCCCATTGTATTTGCGGGCAATATGGACATGGGTGCCGGTGGCCTGCCCGCCGTCGCAGGAGGCGAAGCCAAGGGGATCGCCGGCCTTGACCGGGGTGCCGACCTTGGGCAGGTAGTCGTTCTCCAGGTGCAGATAGAAAATGATCCAGCCGGTCTGCTCCAGCCCATCCCCGTCCAGATCCAGCACCACAATCGCATCCCCGGTCCGGATGATGACGCCATCGGCCACGGCGACCACCGGGGACTCGGTCGGACTGGGCGCGCAGCCGCCCACGACCATGGCCGGGGCAAAATCGACCGCGGCATATGGTTCGCCCTCCCCCCAGCCGGTATGCGGCCCGCCCGTATAGGCCCAGGTCTGGCCGGTTTTAAACGGCAGCCGCAGGGTGGGCTGTTCCAGGCTGCCGGGGATGGGGGCAGGATCGCTTTCCCAGCCATCGCCAAACAGGGTCCGGTAGGTTTGCTCCAGGCCCATGGCGGAAATGGCGATGGCATAGGCTTCGCTGTCCAACACCCGGGCGAAATAGTAGTGCAGCGCCACGGTGGCGGCGTTCTGCCAGGGATCGGGGCGCTCCAGCCGGCCATCCGGAAATTCAAAAATGATCAGCCGGCCGCTGCGCCAGGCGTAGAAGCCGTTGTTCAGGTAATTGGCTGCCCAGGTGAGCTGGAGGGCCAGGCCGGTGTGCATGTATTCCACATATCCCAGCGGATAGGCTTCCAGGTCCACGGGGGGTTCGGGCTGGCTTAAGGCCC
>DAOQTN010000342.1:0-2315 GCA_035340555.1 Anaerolineaceae bacterium
GGGACAATACACCGCCATGACGAACGCCGATACCTTCACCATTGCGGTCAATGCCTTTGGCTATCAACCCGAATCCGTCTCCGGCGTCGTCTTGACCACCGGAGCAACTGTTGTGACCGACTTTGCGCTGGACGAACTGCCCACAACCCAAGTCTCCGGCTACGTTTATGATAACAGCGGTCACAATTATCCCCTGTACGCCAGTCTGAATTTCTCCGCATCCGGGTTTGATCAGACAATTTTCACGGATCCTTTCAGCGGGTACTACGAAATCGAGCTGTACCTGAATGCCACCTACACGGTCCTGGTTGAAGCCGTTCCACCCGGCTACACCCCCCACCTGGGCACATTCACCCCGGACACCTCCCCGGATACCCAAAATTACTACCTGAACATTGATCCCATCAGCTGCTCGGCGCCCGGGTACCAGGTGAATGTAACCAACCTGCTGACCGAGAACTTTGACAGTATGACCCCGCCAAACATTTCCGGCAGTTGGGCTGTGGTGGACACCTCCGGGACAGGTGGAAACTGGCGGCTGGCAACCGCAACTGTCCACCCATCGGGAGTTGCTCCTTACAGCAGCCCCAATCTGGCCTATTTCAATTCCTGGACAGCCACGACCGGACAGGCCACCCGCCTGCAGCGCACCGTGGGACTTGATTTGAGTGCCCAAACCAATGTCGTGGCCAAGGTGTACGTTTATCACGACACACAATACACCAACACCGACACTCTGCAGCTTCAAATTTCCACAAACAGCGGCAGCACCTGGAATAACGTTGGGGACGCCATCCAGCGCTATGATGGTTCCACCGGGTGGAAACTGCACACGGTGAATCTTGATGCTTACACAGGTGCCGGTTTTACCAATGTCCGGCTGGGATTGTTGGGCACCAGCGCCTATGGCAACGATATCCATATCGACAGTGTCAGCATCACCTCCCAGACCTGTACGCCTGTGGCCGGCGGCGTGGTGGCCGGTTATGTTTTTGATGAAAATACCGCCGCCACCCTGGTTGGGGCCACGGTCAGCAGTCCAACCGTGACCACCGAAACCTTTGCCCTGCCAGAAGACCCGGACAACGCCGGCATCTACTGGGCCTTCCAGGCAACTGCCAGCAATCCGCAGAGTGTGGCTTTCACCGCAACCTACCCGGAATACACGGCGGATGCCCAAACGGTTGCCGTGGTTCAAAACGCCATCACCCGGCAGGATTTTTATCTGGGGGCCGGACAGTTAAGCTTCAGTCCAGCAACCCTTGAGGCCACCATGCAGCTGGGGGATGCCCCCCTGACCCAAAACTGGATGATTTCCAATCCAGGCACGGCAGCGGCAACCTATGAACTGCTGGAAATTGCCGGAGGATTTACACCGGCCGCTCTGCCACCTAGCATCGCTGATCTCCCGGTCCTTCAAAACGAACGCCGGGGCGAGCTCTCCCTGGCCAATGAAGCCAGCACTGATCCGGTCGGGCCGGATGAGATCGTCCCCATGGCAGATATCGAATTGATCCTGGATGACGGCACGGCTGAAAACAACCTGGGCTTGACCAGCGGTGGGCAAATCCTCTGGTTGAACCGCTTTACCCTGACGCCGGATGATTTGCCCTTCCGGCTGGAAGAAGTCTGGGCCTTGTTCCCCACAACCGTGGCCGTCGGAGATGATATGCAGGTGGTTGTCTACAGTGACGCCGATGGAAATCCGGCCAATGGGGCCCTCTATCTCGGCGGTGAGACCTTCACTGTGGTCAACAACAACAGAACAACCTGGAATGTGTTTACGCTGACCACGCCCATTACCACCAATACCGCCGGGGATCTGCTGATTGGCCTGGTCAACCGCTCCGGTGCTGATGGCTATGTTGACCGATCGGCGGTCATGGATACCACCAGTTCCCAGGGCCGCTCCTGGATTGGTTTGTATGTCGCTGATCCGCCTGCCACGCCCACCCTGCCGGCCGATGACACCTTCGATATCATCGACAATCTGGGTCTGCCTTGCAACTGGGCCATCCGCGGCATGGGCACCTACAACTCCACTGACGTTCCCTGGCTCAGCGAGAACCCCACCACAGGTTCCATCCCCGAATCGGGCAGTGCAACCGTTCAGATCACTTATGATGTCTCAACCCTGTCCCAAACCGGGGATTACACGGCCAGTCTCAAGATCGTCAACAATACCCCCTACAGTTATACAACTGTACCCGTGACACTGCATGTCACCGCAGCCAACACGCCTCCGGTGGCGGTGGCCGACGCCTACTCGCTCGATGAGGACACCACCCTCACGGTGGCCGCCCCGGGCGTGCTGA
>DAOQTN010000342.1:2415-3734 GCA_035340555.1 Anaerolineaceae bacterium
AGCTTCACCTACAAGGCCAACGATGGGGCGGCCGACTCCAACACCGTCACCGTCAGTCTGACGATCAACGATGTCGCCGAGCCCAACACCCCGCCGGTGGCGGTGGCCGATGCCTACTCGCTCGATGAGGACACCACCCTCACGGTGGCCGCCCCGGGCGTGCTGAGCAACGATACCGATGCCGACAGCGATCCAATCACCGCCATCCTGGTGAGCACCGTCAGCCACGGCAGCCTGACCCTCAACGCCAACGGCTCCTTCAGCTACACCCCCACCCCCGACTACTTTGGCAGCGACAGCTTCACCTACAAGGCCAACGATGGGGCGGCCGACTCCAACACCGTCACCGTCAATCTCTCTATAGCCCTGGTCAACGATGCCCCGGTGGCAGTGGACGACACCGCCTCAACCAACGAGGATACGCCGGTCGAAATTGAGGCTGCTGATCTGGCAGCCAATGATATCGATGTTGATCTTGATGCCCTGACCGTCACAGCGGTTGGAACTCCAATCAATGGCAATATCACGATGATGGCCGGCACAATCACCTTCATGCCCAATCTCAATTTCAATGGCACAGCCGGGTTTGACTACATTGTCTCCGACGGCACAGCAACCGACACAGGTCACGTGACCATCACGGTGACTCCAGTCAATGATCCCCCGGTGGCGGTGAACGACATGGCCGAAACCGATGAGGATACCTCCGTTGACATTCTGGAGAGCACCCTGCTGGCGAATGACATCGATGTCGATGGCGACACTCTCAACCTTACAGCGGTCAACAATGCCACCAACGGCACAGTCGCCCGGTTTGCGGGTACAATCACCTTCACGCCCAACACCAACTTCAACGGCACAGCCGGGTTTGACTACACCATCACCGACGGTACTGTAACCGACACCGCTCATGTGACCATTACTGTGGTTCCGATCAACGACGCTCCGGTGGCGGTTGATGACACAGCTGCAACCAACGAAGATACCCCCGTCGACATCCCCGTCAGCACCCTGTTGGCAAACGACACCGATGTTGACAGTGCCACCCAAGGGGACATTCTCACTCTGATCGAGATCGGCAACCCCACCAACGGCACCCTGGCCCTGGTTGGTGAGACCATCACCTTCACGCCTGCGGCGGACTTCAACGGCGAAGCCGGGTTTGACTACACCATCACCGACGGCACCGCGACCGACACCGGCCACGTGGTCGTCACGGTGGCTGCGGTCAACGATACGCCGGTGGCAGTGGATGACACGGCCGAGACCGATGAAGATACGGCGGTGGAGATCCTCGACAGCGCCCTGCAGGCCAATGA
>DAOQTN010000343.1:0-3731 GCA_035340555.1 Anaerolineaceae bacterium
ACTGCTCCATTTCAGCCTGGCGTCCCACCATGGGCACCGTTAAACCTGCCCGGCCGCGCCGCACCGGGGCGTTGACGCGCGCGCGTTCCTGGATTACAACATACACCGGCACCGGTTCGCTCTTGCCCTTCACGCTGATGGCAGGTTGTGGCTCGATTTCAAAATAGTCTTTGACCAGCAGATAGGTGTCGGGGGCGATCAGCAGATGGTTGGGTGGGGCGGCTTGTTCCATCCGTGCCGCCAGATTAACCGCATCCCCCAGTGCGGTGAACTCCCCCGCCTGATCGGTACCCACATTACTCAACAGGGCCATTCCGGTATTGATCCCGACCCGAACGCCAAAATCCCCGCCATACTGCTGGCGTATTTTTTCCTGAAAGGGCTTCATTCCGGCCAGAATATCCAGTCCGGCGCGCACGGCCCGTTCGGCGTCATCTTCCCGGACCACATCCGCCCCAAAAAAAGCCAGAATGGCATCTCCCATCAGCCGGGCGACAATTCCCTGGTGGCGGTAAATTGGATCGATCAGGAATTGAAAGGCCTGTTTCATGATGTCAGACCATTCTTCGGGATCCATTTTTTCCGCCATGGCCGTGGAGCCCTTGATGTCACTGAACAGGATGGATACCAGCTTGCGTTGTTCTTCACTTTTGCCCAGCTCGTTTTCCAACGCCGTCAGCTTCTGATTGAGCACGGCAATGGTGGCATCCACAATGGCATCGCCCAGGGCCGGGCGCAGCATTTCCTGGGCTGCGATGGCGTTGCGTAAATCTTGAATTTGTTCGGGAATGGGTTTACTCACGGCTCAGCTCCGCTCCGGGGGATGGCTGTGCAAGGCCCCCTGAATCTGGTTGCGCAGGGCCTGGGTTTCCACGGTTTCCAGCAGCCGGATCAAGGCCTCACGCGCTTCATGCCGGATGTAGGTATTTTCATCGTCCAGGAAATTGATCATGGCTTCAATCACGCGGGTGCCGCCCACCGCGGCCAGCGCCTGTACCGCCGCGTAACGCAGCGATGGATCCTCCTGCCGGCCCAGGTTGATCAGCGGTGGAATGACCCAGGCCTGGCCGATCTTGCCCAGGATCAGGGCCACCCGGGCGCGCGTGTCCGGATCGGCATTTTGCAATGCCGTCAGCAGGGCCCGTTCTGCCTGGCCGCCCAGATTGACCAGCTGCTGGGCGGCGGCTGTTTTTAAAGGATCACTGCCCTGAACCAGTGCCTTCAGCAGCGGCACCACGGCGGTCGTGCCATAACGCTGGATGGCGCCGCCGGCCGCCAGGGCAACATAATCGGATGGATCAACCAGCAGGTCCAGCAGCACAGGCAGGGCTTCGCTGGGCTTGAGCTGTCCGAGCAAATCTGCGGCGGCGCGACGGGCATTTTCGTTGCCGTTTTCCAGCACATCCAGCAGCCAGGGCGTGGCTGCGGTTCCCGCCTGGGAGAATCCATGGACGGCAGCCATCCGGGCCTGAAATTCCGGGTGTCCCAACATCTCCTGCAAGGCCTGCCAGGCCGCCGGCAGGTTCAGCTGGGCCAGCACTGTGGCCGCTGTCCGGGCGGTTTCCTCGTCATCCAGCAGGGCTGCTTGCAGCGCAAAAACGCTATCCACACTGGGGTTGAAACGCAGCCCGCGAGCTGCCGCCGCGCGCAGAAAACGGTGGGGGTGTTTGAGCAAACGTCTCAATTCTGCTTGCGCTTGGGGTGCGCGTGATTTTCCCAGGGCCTCGATGGCCGCGGCTGCGATGGTTGGTGAACTGCTCTGCAGGGCCTGGGTCAGGGCCGGGACTGCGGCCACCCCGATTTGGGCCAGGGCGGCAATGGCCGCCTGACGGATGATGCCATCATCCCCCTCATAATTCAAGGCTTTGATTAAACCCGGAATGTCACCGGTGGCAGTTAATTTTTCAATATTTGGCGGCCCGAAAAGAGGCATCGGTCATCCTCCCGGAAATTATTGGGGCTGTGCTGCCAGGTACCGCGCGGTTCCGGAGATGCTCAAAATTTTGCCGTAATAGATGCGATGATAATCCCGCCGGGCATAATTTTCCTCGATCTCCGGGGCTAGGAAATGGCTGGGATCGAAATCCTGCCAGTACATTTTTTGACATTCAATGATCAGTTCCGCCTCCGCATAAGCTGGAGCAGCAACTACTGCCGCCGGGATGGGGGTCAAACCACTCGCCTTTATTTTGTTGCTGTCCCGTCCGGATTTTGCCCCCAGGAGTTGGAGGGCACTCCGGTACTTGGCCGGGAAGGCACAAAGGGTGAAGGTGGCGTACTTTTCCATGAATTCAAAAGTATACCGGGTGGGGCGCACCACCACCTGGGCAAAGGGCTGGTTCCACATGACTCCCAGGCTGCCCCAGGAGACGGTCATGGCATTGTAGTGCGATTCGGTATAATCACCGCTGGTTAACAGCAGCCACTGATCTTCCCACAGAGCGTAAGCCCCACTGAACAACTGTTGAGGCGGGATGTTAATTAAAGTCATTGGCGTCTCCTTGGGTTGAATACTCGGCGTTGATTTGGCGGTGTGCCGCCACATTGTTCAAAAAGCTGCGCCGGGAAGCTTCATCTTGAATGCGGTTGGCCTGGTCGGTCAAATTCTTCCGGGCGGCCAGCAAGACCGCCGCGGCCCGCTCATCCTGCTGCAATTTTAAAGCCTCAAAGATGGTCAGATAAACCCGGCCGGGCTCCTCCACCCCGTCCAGTGAGCCGATCTCCAAATGCTTCAGGATATTTTCCACCAGGGGCCGGGCCTCATCCAACCGCTCCAGGGCGATTAAAGCGCGAATCTCTCCCGCCTGGGATTCCAGCGCCACCACCTGGTCGCCCAGGTCCTGGCGAATGACGACGGCCCGGTGGTAGGCGGCCAGGGCTTCCGCCGGGCGATTCAGCAGCGTCAGCGCATGCCCCAGATTGGTCAGGGCGTACCCGGCGACACGCTGTTCCCCCAATTCGTCAGCAATTTCAAGGGCCTGCTCGGATAGGGCCCGCGCACTGTCCGGGTCGCCGGCGTGGACCAACAGGAGGCCAAAGCTTGCCAGCACAACCCCCTCACCCTGGCGACCGCCGGTTTTACGCATGATTTCCAGCCCTTGTTCGTAATATTGGCGGGCTTCCTCGTAATGCCCCAGGACATCCGCAATGATCCCCAGGTTGTTGTAGGCCATTCCTTCGCCGTAACGGTCATCGGTCTGGATGCAGATTTGCAAAGCCTGGCTGTAATACTGATGCGCATCAGAGTGATTGCCCTGTTCGCTGGCAACGATTCCCAGGTTGTTGTAGGCCAACCCCAATCCCCAGAGATCGCCAATCCGCCGGAATACGCCCAAGGCTTCCGTATAGTACTGCGCGGCGCTTGGATAATCCCCCTGGCTGTCAGCCACGATCCCCAGACTGTTCAGAACCGCACCAACCCCCTGCAAATCCCGGTTGTGCGTGTGAATTTGTTGGGTCCGGGCATAATAGGTGGATGCGGCCGCATAATCACCCTGGTGAAAAGCCAGTTTGCCCAGGCTGTGCAGGCATTCCGCTTCAATGGCACTCAGTCCCAAATTTTGGGCATGCTCCAGGGCGATCATGAGCTCCCGCCCGGCCTCATCGTACAATCCCTGCCGGCGCAGTATTTGACCATGCTGCAGGTGTCCGGTGGTTTCCAGTCTGGCGCTGCCGGCCTGGCGCGCCAGGTCGATGGCCTGGCTGGCCCGCTGGGCGGCGGTCGCATAATC
>DAOQTN010000344.1:0-3724 GCA_035340555.1 Anaerolineaceae bacterium
GTCGCCTTCCGACGTTTTTGCCTTCTTGAGAGATAAAGATCAATATCCTCAGGAAGATGATTCCCCAGTTCTTATCCTAGAAAAGACAACCGTGGGACCGGTGGGTGTTGGCACTCGCTACCGGGAAGTGGTACAGATGCTGCCCTTCGTCCGCGGGGAAATATTATCCGAAATCACGCGCTACGAACCAAGCCAATTCCTCGAGGAAGATTTCGAGGGTGCGAGTATGAAAGGCCACTTGGCTTATCAATTTCTGCCAGAAGGCGTTGGTACGAGGCTTATCCAACGGGAAACATTATCGGCGCAAGGTTTCCTAAAGCCCCTTGAACCGGTGATTGAATGTATGCTCTCACGCCGGCTGATAGAAAGGCTGGAGGGAATCAAAACTGTACTTGAAGGTGACTGAGGCACCGCGAATCAAGGCCAGAACACAAGAAAATTTCGTTTTTTGATTTCTTCTCATTCTTGACATATATAAGAAACTGATATATACTCACATATATCAGTTTCTTATATATCAGCTACTTACGTATCGGAGATTTAAAATGACAGACCTCCAGCAAGTTCGAAAAGGAAGCACACCTTTACTAATTCTAGGTATCCTCAGTCAGGGGCCAATGCATGGTTACGCAATTATGCGAGAGCTGGAAAAGCGTAGCGAAGGTTACTTCAATATGACTGCTGCCCTTTTGTACCCAGCCTTGCATCAGATGGAGCAAGACGACTTGATTCAGGGAAAATGGGATGAAAGCAAGGGAATGCACCGGCGCAAAGTTTATGAGATCACACGGGCAGGACTGGAACGATTAGCTTCTGGACAGGCGGATTGGCGTAGGTTCGCCGAGCAGTTATTTAAAATGTTGGGTGGAGCAACAGCAGCTTCAGGAGAAGTCAATGAACACTGAGAAATATCTTGACCAGCTGAAAGCCGAGTTGAAAGGTTTTCATCCTGAAGAAAGGGCTGCATTGATCGAAGAAGTTGCCGCTCACATCGAAGATGGGCTAGCCGATCCTCAATTGGGTAATGATCTTCCAGAACGAGGCCAAAAACTAGAGGCAGAAATGGGATCACCTCACGATTTAGGGCGTGGCTTGAAGGAAATCCACCGACCGAACCGTTGGGTGGATCTCCTACTCGTGTTTGTACCTTATGAGATTTTGAAATATCCCATCTTAATAATTCTAACTCTGATTTTAGGCGGCCTGGCTCAAACTAATTCATCAGTCTTTTCTCAACCGTACCTTATGGCAAGCAATCGCATATTTTTCCTGCTTTATGGATTGCTAGTGCTGATTGCCCTGCGCAGGCGTTCATTGGATGTGTTGTTTTTCTGGTTACCACAGACTATTTTGACTGTCTTTGCATTGATTTTTCGGGAAAAGCGTTGGCTACCTGAAAGCCCTTTTAACACTAACATGGCAAGTATGTTTGAAAGCTTATTTTGGCTGATCTTGCTGGCAGGTATGATTTCCTGGTTGGCGTACTTGTTGTGGGTAAATCGTCATGATGTCCTCCTGATCGTTCTGGCACTACTGCCGTTTTTAATTACATTTGGGAATATGGCCCTTTCACAATATAGATCTACAGGAAATTTTTCAGGTGGATATCAACTGCCTGACTGGAATTTTGCTTTTATTGGGGGATTCCCGCTTGGGGTTTATCAGATCAGTATGTTGGTCTGGCCGATATTGTTCTATATTTCCCGGCACCGGCAGATGCGTTGGTTGGGCTTGCTACTGAACGCAACCCCACTTGCCCTGATGAATATCGTTGCTTCGATGCGTTATCCGCAACTGGTTGTAGTGTGGATCACCCCAGTTACGCTTGTTGTTATAGGGTGGTTGATCGATCAGTCGAAGCATACGCGCCAACCAAGCCTAATTACTTAGAATGGCCTATATACAACGCCGGGGTTATTAGGTACTGATAATGAGACGAAGAATTGAGGAAAGGCGGTTAGCCATTCCTCAATTGAAAGCGGGTAGCTTTCAGTCAGTCGTATCGGTGTGATCGCCGCCGTATTGGGCGATGGTATCCGCAGCGGAAAGCCATTGATGTTTGCGCTGCCGGGTGAAGAGCGATAAGATGCCCTTTCCCGATTTGACTGCCAGCGTGATTGTCAGGGCCCACGAGCCGATGACCATCAAGCCTGCGAAACAGATAAATGCCATTGCGATTTCTCTCACTCTTGCCTCCAGTGTTTGGCCAGTTGACCGGATAAGGATAGTAGGGTGCCGATATTTTGGTTCCCTGAACTGGCCACTTCGTCTGAAATGACCAGGCCAGGAAATCAAAAAAGTGGAGAGAGGCGGGTGGCCTCTCTCCATGGCGGAAACCGCCGCAGCTCTCCAGTCTCAACCAGGGGATGGCAACCCGGGTCGAGAGACTGGATCGCGAAGTCTCCCGACTGACGGGTGTGCTCAAACCAAAAGGAGGAGAAGAAGGAGAATTGCTCTCGTTTGCAGGCGGGTGTGCCCACAGAACGATAGTCCACCTGGCAGGGATCGAACCTGCCCTGCAAACGCGATGCGTTTGCAACGCTGCCAGCGGGATGGGGCAAAGCGCCAGGTGGAGCCACCTGGCGCTCAAGACAGTATTACCGTTTGGTGTACTGGATCATCTTTTGCGCTACCAGGCAGGTCTGGACGTAGGCCGTCCACACATCATCGGGTGCCTGGCCATCGGAAAGCGTTGCCAGCACGTCAGCTTTATGGGCGCTGAGCAGAAAGCTGCGCAGGTTTTCGGAATATACCCGGCTGCCCAAGATGCCTGAGACGCGAATGCGGTCTTTGGGCTTGAGATTCACGCCCCGACCATCCACTTGCTCGTTCAGGAACTGCACAGTGACGTAATGCGGGATGCGCCGCTCCCGGCCATTGTTGCCAGGCGTTGCGGTGGTTAGCGTATGACGGTCGTAAACAGCCACTCGAGCAAACAGGTGCCCGCCGTATTCCCAGACCCTGGCAACCACGCCTTCCAATCGAGCGGTGCTTTGAGCGGGAACTTCGCTGGCTTTTGCAGCCGCCATTGTTTGTGGCGCCAGCACTTCCAGTGTTTCCGGAATAACGCAGGTAACCATACGTTTGACCTGAGCGTCTATGGCGGGAGCCAGTTCGGGAATGCGGTCAACCAGGCCGGTCTGGCGTGCTTTGAGCAGAAAATCACGCAGCGTTTCCCATTGGGTGATATCGCTCAGGTAGCCGGTGACGTGCAGCACATCACCTTTGAGCAGACTGATATCCTGGCCGTTGACCTGGCCATCGGGCAGTCGCAGCGTTAATCGTGCGTCAATCGCACGTGGTTCGGGGTTATCCTCTTCCTCATCAGGGGCTTCCCCAATGGCGATGCGGGCAAAAACGTCGCCACTGGAGCGTGCCCAAATCTTGGTGACCAGGCCGGTAAAATCAACGTGATTGCCGTCGAAACGCTCAGGGGTGGTGACAGGTAAAACAGCAGGTGTTGTCAGCATAGAATGCCTCCATGAAAAGTGATCAGGCAGGCCGCAGCGCAGAGGCATTGGCCTGCCTGCTGGGTAAATAGTGGTTGCTCCATCAAGTGGAGCTTCCAATGATTGCATAAGCAATATAACGATCTCGGTTGGTAAAGTGCAAGCCGCTTAGAAGCGGGTGCCCAAAGATTGGGTGCTCAAACAGGGAAAACCCTGGATGATAGCGGAGAGAGGGAAAGCGGTTAGCCTTCCCTCTGGCACGATGCGGAGACGGG
>DAOQTN010000345.1:0-3722 GCA_035340555.1 Anaerolineaceae bacterium
CTTTGCCATCACTCAGGAACACGCCCTGCGCCTGGAAAGAGCCTTCAACGAGATGTATCCCCAATTTCCGGGCCTTGTATCCGTCATTACCCACAAATCCGAATACCGTGGCACGCTGGTGGAACATTTCACCAATAACGCCAGCCCGCGCATTGCCATATCGGTGGATATGTTGGACACCGGCATTGACGTGCCCGAAGTAGTCAACTTGGTTTTCATGAAGCCCGTGCAGTCCCCCATCAAACTGCACCAGATGATTGGGCGCGGCACCCGCTCAGAAGCTGCCTGTGAACATTTGGATTGGCTGCCCGCCGGGCACAAAACCCGCTTCATGATCCTTGATTTCTGGGAAAACAACTTCAGCAAAGACGCCGTTGAAGTCGTAGATACCTCGGTGCCTGTGCTGGTCACAATCTTCAATACTCGCCTCAAATTGCTGGAATATTACCTGAAAAAATCTTCCGACCCGCAGTACCAGCGCACTATTGACGATCTGCGCGCCATGCTGGAGCGTATCCCTGTTGATTCTTTCAGCGTCAAGCGCATCTTCCCGCAAATTGAACAGGCCTGGCAGGATTCGTTCTGGTCGTATCTGCTCACCCCCAACAAGCTGGATTTTCTGCGTACCCAGGTGGGGCCGCTGCTGCGCCTGGCCCCCGATGTGGATGTCGCCGCCGAGACCTTTACCAGTAAGGTCGAGCGCCTCAAATTATTCTTGCTCACTGGCAAAGAGGCCAGCGCAACCATCCAATCCATTGCCGAAGATGTCGCCAGCCTGCCGCAGTTTGTCTTTGAGGACCCCCAGCTTGCCCCGTTGATTCAGATCTGCACACCCGGCGCGCTTGCCCAGGCCACACCCGCTCAGTTGGACGATGTTCGCACAGGGCTGGCCGGCCAGATGAAAAACAAACGCCGTGAACGCCCCTTCCGCGAGCTGGATTTGCGGGATTTCATCGCCATCAACGGCTATATTTTGCTGACCCAAACCGGCGAGCAGATGTATGTTGCCGAATATCGCCGGCAGGTGGAACAGCGCATTTTAGACCTGGTGGCCGATAACCCTGCCATCCAGGCCATTCAGCGCGGCCAGCCCGTAGATGACTGGCAGCTCCTCGAACTGGAACGCGCCTTGCAGCAGGCCCTGGGGAGTGAGTTGGAGCTCTCTGCCGAGAATATTCGCAAGGCCTACGGCCTGAAAGTGGACAGCTTGCTGGGCTTCCTGCGCCAGGTGCTGGAGTTGGACGCCCTGCCCGATTACACCCAGATTGTGCAGCACCGCTTTGATGAATACATCACCACCCATAATTACAACGCCGACCAAATCCGCTTCCTGCGCGCCGTTCAGTCAGTCTTTTTGCAAAAACGCCGCTTGCAGCAAGCCGATCTTTACGACCCACCGCTGACCAACTTCGGCCTGGATGCCGTGGATAAGTGGTTTGAAGAAAAAGATATTACCGAACTGATCAATTTTGCCAATCTACTGCGGCTCTGAAACGGTTAAAATAAAAGGCCAGCGATATAGGGTTTCCTGACCGCAGTCTGGTAACCACACGGCCTGAAGCCGAATTTCGTCTCTGGCCTATTTATTATACAGCATCCTGCAAGTCATTCATAAGGAACCTCCCCCTTGCTTACCAATCCCCAGCTCCGCTCACAGGTAGACCAACTCTGGAATAAATTTTTTGCTGGTGGCCTGTCCAATCCGCTCGATGCCATTGAACAATTCTCGTATCTGTTATTCCTCAAACGCCTGGATGACGCCGAGAATGCCGCCCAGCGTCAGGCCAAACGCCTGGGCCAGCCCTTCACACCGCGCGTGCCCGCGCTGATGCGCTGGAGTCATTGGACCAACTTCCAGGCCGAAGATGCCCTGCGGCACCTCAAAGAGGTGGTATTCCCCTGGTTCCGCACGCTGGGCCAATCGGGCAGTTCGTTCGAACGCTACATGCAGAATGCCGAATGTAAAATCAACAAGCCCGGCCTGCTGATTGAAGCCTGCAAGCTGATTGACGAAATGCACATCTCCGGCCAGCAGCAGGATGTTCAGGGTGACCTGTACGAATACTTGCTTTCCAAGCTCAATACCGCCGGACGCAACGGGCAGTTTCGCACCCCGCGCCACATTGTCCGCCTGATGGTGCAGATGATGGCTCCGCGACCCGGCGAGCGCATTGGCGATCTGGCCGCCGGCACGGGCGGTTTCCTGGTCAATGCCTATCAGTACATCCTCGAAACCCACACCTCGCCCGATATTCTCACCTACGATGCCGACGGCTGGCCCCTCAACCTGATCGGCGACCGCCTGACCGAAGACCAATGGGCTTTTTTGCGCTCTCCCAAAGCCCTGCGCGGTTTTGATAACGATTCTGGCATGACCATGCTGCGCATTGGTTCGATGAACTTGATCCTCCACGGCATCGAGTCCCCCCAGTTTTTCTATGAAGACACCCTTTCAGAACGCTTCAAAGACGAAGCCGATTACGATGTCATTCTGATGAACCCGCCTTTCAAGGGCGCAGTCGATGCCAATGATGTCGGCAAGGGGCTGACCGCCGCCGGCACCACCAAGAGCGAACTGCTCTTTGTCCATCTCATCTTGCGCACCCTCGAAATGGGCGGGCGCTGTGCCGTCATTGTCCCCGATGGCGTGTTGTTCGGCTCCAGCAAGGCGCACCTCAACCTGCGCAAAAAACTGATCGAAGAAAACCGCCTGGATGGGGTCATTTCCATGCCGGGCGGGGTTTTCAAGCCCTATGCCGGCGTTTCCACTGCCGTATTATTCTTTACCCGCGGCGCAAAGACCGAAAACATCTGGTTTTATGATATGTCGGCAGATGGCTTTTCGCTGGACGACAAGCGCCAGCCCACTGCCGAGAACGATATCCCCGATATTCTGACATGCTGGCAGCGCCGCAAAGCGGCTGATTTTAACGCCCAACGGCAGCAGCGCGTCATCGAACTGCGCACCGCCCTCCAACCGTTAAATCAACAGCGCCTGGCCCTCGAAGCCGAAATCAACCGCCTGACCTTTGAACAGGCCATATCGCCCACTGGCGATGGCCCCGCCGCCGCTGCCCTGGCAAAAGCCAAAGCGACCCTGGCCGGGTTGCAGGCCCAGCTATCGCCCCTGCGCGCCGAATACAACCGCCTTAGCCAGCAGTTTTGGGTCAGCAAAGCCCAGGTGGTTGCCAATAAATACGACCTCAGCGCCAGCCGCTACCGCCAGGTCGAAGCTGACGTTATCTTCCATGAACAGCCGCAGGTTATACTGGAGCGGATGTTACAATTAGAGCAATCTATTGAAGAAGGTATCCAACAATTATCAAAATTATTAGGTAACTCAAAGTTATGAAGATTGTTAGGTTAGGTGATATTTGTGACTTCCTGGATAGTAGACGTGTTCCAGTGGAAGAGTCTTTAAGAATACCAGGCCCTTATCCGTATTATGGGGCAAATGGACAGCAAGGGTGGATAAATGGGTATATCTTTGACGAACCTTTGGTCTTATTGGCTGAAGATGGCGGACACTTTGGGTCGAAAATCCAGCCAATAGCATATCAAATTAGTGGAAAAACATGGGTCAACAATCATGCACATGTTTTAAGACCACGTAAGATTTGTAATCCAGACTATATTTGTTATATCTTAAGTTACTATGATGTGACATCGTTAGTATCAGGTACAACGCGGCCTAAACTTACAAAAGCGAATGCAGAAGAGAT